>SZXZ01000053.1 GCA_005843835.1 Chlorobium sp. | reverse complement strand
CAGCATCAAGGGCGGCAAACCGCATATCACTCTTGCGAATGACGAGTGGATTGATTTCGATGGACTGTGCATCTTCGTTGTCGAAGCAGAGTATGAGGCGTGATGTGATTTTTGCAACACGTTCTGCAATTTCGCCTACAAAACCGGCCTGAAGGGCGATCTCGGTAATACGTTCGATAGTTGGGGCTTCATCGAGGGGTATGAAGAGACGTTTTACGGTATCCCAGTTCTCTTCGATATCCACTCCGCCTTTATGTGACAGAAGAAGCTCTGCGCCATCGCGGTTGCCGGCGATGGATACGTAATACTCTTCGTCATGATCAAGCATTTCAGCAACGATAACCTGACGAACGACCGATGTACCGATTTCGCGTCCTATCATTTCTTTTGCTGCTTCAAGTGCCTGTTCAAGGTTCAGTCCCAGTTTAACCAGGCCTAACTTGAATCGCCCACCGATTGCTTCATGAGCTTTAACTACGAGTTTTGATTCTCTCAACCATTTATTAGCTTCTCCAAGCTGTTCAAGGCGGTTCGGATCCATGATAACAACATAATTTGGCACAGGAATGCCCCATTTGTTGAATAGTTTCATGGCCGGCCCTTCAAGTATCTTAGCCATACTATTGTGGTATTTGTATGTTGACGGGTAGAAAAACGAAACACAGAATTGTGCAAGATTTTAAGTTAACTATATTTTAATTTCATCCAAGCTTCTAAAAATTTTTGCATCATTAATTCTTCAAAAAAACAACGTTTATGAGTGATTTTGTGCTTTGGTGGCAGAATTTACCATCACAAATGAATCCTGTGATATTTTCTATAGGCTTTTTTGCTCTTCGGTGGTATGGGATGATGTACATCGTAGCGTTTGCTATTGTGTATGCTCTGATCCGTTATCGTCTTGAATCAGAAAAACTGCCTGTTGAACGTGCCTTTGTCGGTGATGCCCTCACATGGATTATGGTCGGTGTTGTTGCTGGTGGACGCCTTGGATATATTTTTTTTTACGGGATGAGTTCTTTTCTGTCCGATCCTTTGGGGAGCCTTGTGCCCTGGGTTTCTACTCCGGGCGGGTGTCGGTTTGCCGGAATTACGGGCATGTCCTATCATGGGGCTGTCATCGGAGTTATGCTTGCGGTTTTTCTTTTTACCCGCTCCCGGAAGGTCGGCTTTTTTGAAACATTTGACCTCTTTATTCCCGCTGTACCGCTTGGTTACACGTTCGGTCGTCTTGGTAACTTTATCAATGGTGAGTTGTATGGCAGAATAACTGATTCTGCTATTGGTATGTATTTTCCTCTTGCTCCAACTCATCAACTTCGCCACCCTTCTCAACTCTATGAAGCTTTTTTTGAGGGGATAGTTCTTTTTGCTGTTCTGTGGCTTCTGCGCAGAAAATCGCTGTTTACCGGTTTTCTTTCGGCTCTCTATCTGTTCGGTTATGGGTTTGTCCGCTTTTTTATTGAATATTTTCGTGAGCCTGACTCCCAGTTGGGGTTTGTGTTTTTAAGTTTTTCGATGGGACAGGTGCTTTGTTTTATCATGATGATTGGTGGTATTGCGGTTTTTGCTGTATCCAGGTCCTCAGCAAAATCAGCGGGGAGTTAGGAGAACCTCTTCGGCGGTACCGAAACAGCGGCGTCTGACAATGAGCATGACTATAACTGAACTTACGGCTGTTGAGCCGACAAGCATGAGCATGACGACGATCTGATAACGGATGGCTATAAGCGGATCTGTTCCTGCAAGAATTTGTCCGGACATCATGCCTGGTATAAAAACAAGGCCAACACCCATCATGGCGTTGATTGAGGGTATCATTCCTGCGGTAACAGCATTCCTGAATATATCGAGGCTGGCTTCACGGTAATTGGCGCCCAGGGAAAGCTTCATTTCGACCACCTCTTTCTGTTGCCGCATATCTCTGAAGAGTCGCTCGAGGGATATGGCCAGTGCGGACATTGAATTTCCGATGATCATGCCTCCTGCTGGAATAAAGTAGCGGGGTTCCCACCATGGAGTTATTCCGATTACCAATCCGGAAACAAAGAGTGCTGTTGCCAGATAACTGACGAGCATTGTCAGAAATGTCGGAATGATATAGGGGATCTGCTTTTCTTTTACCCTTCCTTTTATAATAAACATTGCTGAAAAGACCATTACGGTGAATACACCAAGGACTATCCAGGGGTTTGAGGTTTTTAAGATGAACGTCAGGACGTATCCCATTAAAAAAAGCTGGGCAAACGTGCGTATGGTTCCAATGGTGATATCGCGGTTAAGACCAAGATGATAGATGAAAGAGCTGGCCTGTGCAATGAGGATAAAAAACAACGCAATAAGCAGTTGCGGGACTGAGATGTCAATTATCTGGTTCATAAGGAGAGGTGGAGTGATTTTTGGTTGAGGGTGTAGATAAGCGGTTTTACCTCCCCGGGCTTATAATCGCTATGTGTAACGGTTATAAGGGTTTTGCGGTCTTCGGTGTTGAGGCGTTCTATAATGGCGAATACCATTGATGCGCTTTCGTGGTCGAGGGCTGAGGTTGGTTCGTCGAGCAGGAGCAGCTGTGGCTGCTGCAGGAGTGCTCTCATAATGGCTAACCGCTGTTTCTGGCCTATGGAAAGTTTCATGGCGGATTGGTCCGGGCTGACATCGGCCAGATAAAATTTGCGCAGCATTTCTCTGAGCTCTTCGGTACTGGGCTTGAGTTTGTCTGCATTGATGGCAAATGAAAACGGGAGGATCAGGTTTTCCTGAACTGTTGCGTCAATCATCTGGGGTATCTGGGCAACATAGCTGATCATGCTCCGAAGCTTTGCTGGTGCTATTGTGGTAATGTTGTTACCCAGAAAAAGAATTGAGCCGTCCCGAGGTTGGTTGAGGCGGCAGATAAGACGCAGCAGTGTTGACTTTCCTGATCCTGACGGGCCTTTTACCAGAATAAACTCACCTTCCTGTACGGTTACAGATAGCCGGTCAAAAACAAGTGCTGTTGAACCGTCGTAGGCAAAGGAGAGATTCTTAATGTCGAGGAGTGGTGTCATATCTGAGGGGTGAAGGAATTTTTAAAGCGAAGAGCAACCCGGATTGTCAGGCAATCAGATGCACACTTTTGATGGTAACATGATCAATGGGGGTTTGTGTTGCAATGTGGCAGCAATACTGTTGGTCTATCGGTATTTTTTTGAGAAACCATCTGGTTTGCTTAATACTCGCCTGTGATCCCTTGAGTACAACGTTGTTCAAGGGTAGTAACAGGCCTTGGCCAAAGCCTTTTAAAACAGCTTCTTTCCGGGTCCAGCAATCGAAAAACAGGTGATTGGCTTCGGCATTGTCAT
>SZXZ01000074.1 GCA_005843835.1 Chlorobium sp. | reverse complement strand
CGAACGGTATATCAAAAAATCCCTGAATCTGAGGCGCATGCAGATCCATAGTCAAAATACGGTTAGCACCGGCTTCCGTAAGCAGGTTAGCTACGAGCTTAGCAGTAATGGCAACACGCGGCCTGTCTTTTCTGTCCTGTCGAGCATAGCCGTAATAAGGAATAACTGCTGTAATTCTTGCCGCCGAAGACCTTCGCGCAGCATCAATCATAATCAGCAGTTCCATCAAATTATCCCCGGGCGGATTGGTCGACTGTATAATGAAAAGGTCCGATCCCCGGATCGATTCAAAATAGTTAACCGAAATTTCGCCGTCTGAAAAATTTTCAACCTTTGCGTTGCAAAGGGACATGTCGAGGTACATAGCAATCTTTTCAGCTAAAGCCGGATTACTCCGCCCCGCGAAAATTTTAATGGGTTTTGCCATCGTGTCCTGCATATTCAGATGAAAGGGATTATATTATTACACTCGTTCACAGCCCGAGAGCGACCGTAACCGTTATTTTAAAGTGATGGACGAACAATCATCCGAACTCAAATATAATTAAAAAGGCTGAAAAATTAACTATTTTTTTCCTCTTTCTAAAGTTCAGTTATTTCTAAAACAAATATGACTATTCAGGAGATCAGGGATTATCTTGGGCAATATTTCGATGCCGTTGAACTCGTCGGAAATGCAGATCTGCATATCACAGGGCCAGCCAAAATCGAATCAGCTCAAAAAGGGCAGGTAAGTTTCATAGCCAACGACAAGTATAACCGGTATCTTGCTACAACAGAGGCATCGCTGGTTATTGTTCACAAATCGCAGAATATTGATGAATTCACCAATATTCCATCATGTATAAAAGTTGGCGACCCCTATTCCGCTTTTGTTTTTCTACTCCAGAAATTTGCCACACCAAGAACAGTTGCATTACAGGGGATAGCATCAACAGCAGTTATCGGTCAGGATGTTTCCATTGGCCAGAATGTTTCTGTCGGAGAATATGCTGTGATAGGAGATCGCTGTTCGATTGGTAACAATACCGTAATCGGACCTCATACCGTTCTTCTTCATGATGTATCCGTTGGAAACGATGTCGTAATGTTTCCTAATGTAACCTGTTACAACGGTTCACTGATCGGCAGCAGGGTGGTTATTCATTCCGGAAGTGTTATTGGCGCGGATGGTTTTGGTTTTGCCCCCCAGCGTGACGGATCGTATGTAAAAATCCCCCAGATGGGCATTGTTGAAATTGGCGACGATGTTGAAATTGGGGCGAATGCAACAATTGACAGGGCCACTATGGGAAGTACCGTTATTGGCCGGGGGGCCAAGATCGATAATCTGGTACAGATTGCCCACAACTGTAAAATAGGCGAAGATACAGTTATTGCCGCTCAGGCAGGTATATCAGGAAGTGTCACCATCGGCAGGCAATGTATGATAGGAGGACAGGCAGGATTCGCAGGACACCTTGAACTGGCCGACAGGATACAGGTCGCAGCTCAAGCCGGTATTTCAAAGTCCTTTTTTGAGCCGGGCATAGCTCTCCGTGGATATCCGGCACAACCAATGCGCGACCAGTTAAAGCACGAAGCTATGCTGCGCAATCTGGGAGCCATGAAGGAAAAACTGAACAAGCTCGAAGCTGACCTGAAAGAACTCAAAAAAGGATAGATTGCTTTTCCTGGCTATTCCGGCGCACCGTTCAGGTTCCAGTTATATGGAAGGTATAGTATGGTAAGGCACGAAAGATTATTTGAAATCCATAATTTATTTTCTGGAGTGACGTAAGGCAGAATAGAAAGAATAGTTTCACTATTGTTTCGTCCAAAATCTCTTCTGTACCAACTAAAAATAGGCGATAGCCAGATCGTTTTGTTCCCTCTCTCAATAACCAGTCCCTTACGGTTGATAAAGCTTCTTGCAGCCATATCGAGTTGCTGGTTAATTAAAGCAGCATCATAAAACTCTACAGGAGGGCATGACGAGGCAGCACAGACCAGCGCAAAATGGATACGGTAATCGAAAGCTTTAACCGCCAGAAACCTGCGTTCGTCAGAGCTCGAGAAAGGCTTGAACGGAAAAAATGGATGTGGACGGTTTTGTCGGAGTATGCCATGTTCAATATCATCGGGACAAAAAAAGCTGTCCCCGATGTTGTAGCCGATCCGTCTGAAAAAATTTATTATTTCAAGGACCGAACCGCGAATATCGAATTCAATAACCCCGTGAATAATGAGGATATTATAGATGTTGATCCAGAAAGCTTTTTTTTCATCATCAGTTGCGAGAGTTTCAGGATTAAAATTATTAAGAGTCTCAGCAAGACGAAGATAGGTACTGAACCCCTCAGATTCTTTCATTGCCTTGTAATTGACGGTTCCCTTCTCCTCGTTATAATAAGCTCCCTGTAAAAGCGTCAGCGTTTTTTTTAACTCAACGCTGATATCTTTTGTACTTTCAACCGGTAGCAATTGCCGGCTTTTATTTAACGTGATCTGGATCGGAATAAGCTTGCGAAGTCTCGACGTCAATGATTGTTTTTTTTCTGATGTTGTCGTGCGAAGGGTATCCGCCAGAATTGCCGAGACCGCATTAATATATCCGATATGGCTGAACGCCTGAGGAAAATTCCCCAGCATTTCATTACTCCTGCTGTTATACTCTTCCGAAAATAGTCCGAGATGGTTTGATGCCATCACTGTTCTCTTGAGCACTTCAAGAGATTCATCCTTCTTTCCCGAAAGAGCAAGGCACTCAGCCAGCCAGAAATTACAAAGTATAAATCCTCCCTCCTCTCCTTTAAGCCCATCATCAGCCTTGTATCGAAGAAGAAACCCTTGGTCCATCAACTGATTTTTGCATGCATCAATTGTTCCCTGCACCCTCGGGTCTTCGATAGGGAGAAATTCCGTCAGTGGTATCAAGAGAAGGCTTGCATCAATTTCATTGGAACCGTATTTTTGGACAAAACTGTTAAGTTCCCTATTGAATCCCTTCTCCAGAATATCCTCTTTGATTCTCCGCCGTTCCCTAAGCCAAAGTTCAAGAGGTGCCTCAAATCCACACCGGCGTGCAATGGTTATACCGCGATCCAACGCAACCCAGCACATCACCTTCGAATAAACAAAGTGAAAAGGCCCGTTACGCACTTCCCAGATGCCGTCATCGGGTTTTTGCCAGTTTTCAAGAGCCAGGTCGCAGATCTCTCTAAAAAATGGCCATAATTCTTCATCAATCTTGCCTGAATAATTGGACAATCGAAGTGCTGAATCCATGACTTCACCATACACGTCCCATTGGTTCTGGCGGTGTGCATCGTTACCTATTCTGACCGGACGCGAATTCCGATAACCTTTAAAATGGTCGAGTTGTACCTCTTCCAGCCTGTCATTACCCTGCAGCGTATACATTATCTGAAGGTTGCGGCTTCCGTATTTTCGATAAGTACTATTAAGCCAGCGTAAATACGCTTCAGCTTCCGTAACATGGCCAAGGGCAAAAAGAGCTTTAAGGGTAAACGATGCATCTCTCAGCCAACTGAAGCGGTAATCCCAGTTTCTCTCACCACCAAGAGTTTCCGGAAGGGAAGTGGTAGGTGCGGCAGCAATGGCCCCGGTCTCCTGACAGGTCAGCAGTTTCAGTGCCAGGAGAGAGCGGTTTACCATAGACGTAAATTCGCCAAGAAAAGCGCACCGTTCGCCAACGCAGCGATGAACCCACTCCTGCCAGAACACCATATTTTCTTCAAATGGACAAGCGAGGCGGTCTGAAGTTTTTATGTAGCCATAAATTAAATCGACATGTACCTTCTCAGAAACCTCAAGCTGCATTGTTAAAATGAGTTGCCCCTTTGTAACAGTAATACTCTGCTTGTCAATGTTGTTGCACTGAACAGCAAGTGTTAACGTTTCCTCTCCAAATCTGATAATAAAACGGTTACCAATTTCCTCAGTAATGGAGGGAACAACCCTCCCGTAATCTGGTCGGGGAATTATTGTTATTGTTAAAGGCATAATGCCGTGCACGACTTCAAGGCAGCGATGGATACGATGTTGGAATGTATTCTCTTTATCACCACTGTTTACCGGCATGAAGTCATAAAGGACAGCTACCGCATTTGCGGTAGTAAACCTGCATGAGAGGATATTCGTGTTGGTAATATATTCCTGTCTGGACGTAAAAGGTACCGATGGCTGCAGGCTGAAGTATCCACCCTTTTCATCATCAAGCAGAGCTGCAAAAATAGTCGGAGAGTCAAGCAGTGGCAGAGAACAGTAATCAATAGACCCATCGCACGAAACAAGAGCGGCTGAATTGAGATTCCCGATCAACCCGTAATCAGCAATACGTCTGTACATCCAGGACTCCTTGTATTTTCAAACAAAAAATCTGAAACCCACCTGCACGATGAATAATAAAGAATTCCCGAAACAACGTCAGCTCATTCTGACAAATTGTTTCGGGTAAATATCATACGATGGTTACGACAGATTTCTTGGAACTTGTGAAGAGTGGTGATGCAATATTGGTTTAGGGAGCGAAATATCAACAACAAATGAAAATCGTGAAGGAAAGGAAAGCAGCACCTGATCAACTTCAAATTCAAAGGAATAAATTCCGCTCAGGGTATACACGGTGTCACTCAGTGTTTGTTTTCTGAGTGCCTTGTTATGGAGCCGTACTCCAAGTCCATCTCTCGAAGCAAGTTGGCCAAAGTAATCCCTGACACCGTCAGTAGTTGTAACCGTATGGGGCGAAAATGTCGGAACAAGTACAGCAGCTTCACTATAAAGCGCTGCAATTTCATCAGGATTTCCACTGCAGACACGTGAAACCCATTGAAAAAGAACCTCTTCAGCAGTTTTAAAAAACATAGTGGCGCACACTTTATGTATTAATTGAAAGGTCGGAAAGGTAATCTTTTTTTCAGGCAACCAAAACGATCTTTTCTCGACCAATATTGATTCAGGCCATTATTTGACGGTATCCGGAACCACAGAAACAGTTTCAGGTCCGATGTGCTGAAACGACACAATTTTTTTGAATTTACATAAAGCCTTTTTGCGTATGGACTTTGAAATAAAGAGATTCTGAGTGTT
>SZXZ01000114.1 GCA_005843835.1 Chlorobium sp. | reverse complement strand
ATTACAAGGCATAATTCGAAACAGGGAACCCGCTTCATGACAAAAATCAGATAAAAACTCCGCATTCATCCACTCCCTCCGAGGAAATGCTTCGTATGGCTCGGGAGTTGGAAGCTTATCAGATTAAGTTCGATAAGCAGCAGAAGGAACTTGCTCAGTCGAAAGATGAACTGGAAAAAAGCCGAAAACGATATGCCGATATATATGATTTTGCCCCTCTCGCATACCTGACGATAGCGCCGAACAGTTCGATACTCGAATTGAACCTGACGGCAGCAACGATGCTTGGTACCGAACGATCGCGGCTTTTGAACAAAAAATTGGCAGATTATATAGATCCTGAAGACCGTCCTCTCTTTACAGCACTTCTTGACAAGGCATTCAAACAACAGAAATCAACATCTGGTGAATTTCTCCACTTAACAAAGCCGGCAGTACAGCCCTTTCTAAAAAGAACACAGGACCTGTTACGCAGCTGACAGTGAGCATCGATGCCGTCATTACCGAAACCGCTGATCTATGTCAGGTTATCCTGACGGATGTCAGCCGACTTAAGGAGATAGAAAATGCATTGCTCGTTACGACTGATCGCCTGCATCTCATTATGGATGCAACGCATTCTTGCACTTGGGTGTGGGACTTAGAATCCAGCGATAACATCCGGTCGAATAACGTATGGTCAGCGATTGACAGATATTGTCTGGAGAAAATTTCGCGCAATCCCTCTTACGATCTGTGGAAGCATATAATGTTGCCGGAGGAAAAAGAAAGCTTAGATAAAATTATTCTCGAGGCGATAAAAAACGAGGAGGAATTCACTGTGGAATGGCGCGTTAAAGATCTTTCTGATGAGGACCACTGGGTTATGTCCAAAGGGTCGCCTATAAAAGGTACAAATAACAAGGTCAACAGATACGGAGGTATCATAGTTGATATAACCGATCTGAAAAAAGCCAGAGAAACAAGCAATAAAGCCCAGACTCTCAATAAAACCATTATCGACAGCATTCCCGGTCCGTTTTATATAATCGACCACAAAGGCTTCTATGCAGGCTGGAACGCTTACGATCGCGAAGTAATTGCCGGAATCCCGGAAAGCGAGATGGCGAATATGCAGGTGATTGATACCGTTCATCCCGAAGATCGGGCACTCTTGCATGAAAAAATCACCAATGTGCTCGAGCATGGTATTGATTAAACTGTGGAAGGCAGAATACTGCTTCGTGGCGGGCCGGAATTCCGGTGGTTCGTAATGTCCGCGAGGAGAGTGATAATTGACGGCAATCCGCTTCTGATAGGTATAGGTACCGATATAACCGACCGTAAAAAAATTGAAGATGTTCTGCGGTTTCTGTCTCATACGAGCTACGTTTCACAGGATGAGCCATTTTTTAATGTTCTTGCCAGATATCTTGCCGAGTGCCTCGACCTGGACTTTGTCTGTATTGATATTCTTGAAGGAGACGGCTTAACGGCCAGAACTCTTGCTGTCTGGAGCGACGGACATTTCGAAGATAATGTAGAATACACCCTGCAAGACACTCCCTGCGGTGATGTCGTTAAAAATGAAATCTGCAGTTTCCCTGCAAATGTCTGCAATGCCTTTCCTCACGACAAGGTACTCAAGGACTTGCAAGCCGAAAGTTATGTCGGAGTTACCCTCAGGGATCACTCCGGTCACCCGATAGGGCTGATTGCCGTCATCGGACGACGCCCGCTTGCCGATCACTCGATGGCTGAAGCGGTACTTAAAATGGTATCAACCCGTGCTTCAGGCGAACTGGAACGATTATTGAACGAAGAAGCATTACGGAAAAGTGAGAAAAAATTCAGGGAGCTCTTTGAAAGAGTTCCGATTGGACTATACCAGACTACATTTGACGGAAAAATAATCAGCGCAAACCAGGCCTTTTTTGATCTGAATATATCCCCTCAATCAGGCAGGGACGTATGGTTGGATTATGATATAAGGAAATCCTATGTTCAACCGCAGGATGGTGTGCGATTCAGGGGTATTATTCTGAAACAAGGCTATGTGAATAATTTTGAAGCAGAGTTCATGGGCGCGGACGGTACTACTGCCTGGCTAAGCAACACTGCAAAAATGGTGCGAGGTGAAAACGGAAACCCTGATTTTATTGCAGGTTCAATGATCGATGTCACAAAACGGAAACTTGCCGAAGACGAACTGAAAAAACTGAGTGTTGCCATAACCCAAAGCCCGGCGGTTGTTCTCATAACCGATCCAGAAGGAAATATCGAATACGTGAACCCCGCATTTTCGCTCCTGACGGTATACGGCATTGAGGAGGTGAAAGGAAAAAATCCCAGAATTCTTCAATCAGGCCTGATGCCGAAAGAAGTGCATAAAAATCTTTGGGATACAGTTCTTTCAGGTGAAATCTGGCAGGGCGAATTCTACAACCGGAAGAAAACCGGCAAGCTCTACTGGGAACATGCTGTCGTTTCAGCCATTCGGGATGAAAACGGCAGGATCACAAATTTTGTAGCCGTCAAAGAAGATATCACTGAAAAGAAAAAACTGTGGAACGACCTCGTTGAGGCCAAAGAAAAAGCAGAGGAAAGTGGTAGGCTGAAAAGCGCATTTCTTGCCAATATCAGCCATGAAATACGGACACCAATGAATGGTATTCTTGGATTTTCAGAACTGCTGAAACAAGCTGATCTTTCGGGAGAGGAGCAGCAGGAGTATATCGACCTCATCAAAGAGAGCGGCGAGCGCATGCTCAACCTCATTAATGATCTCATCGATATTTCTCGCATTGATGCAAAGGTAACCAAGCTGGAGATAATTGAAACGTCGCTCAATAAACTTTTATTGGATCAGGCTCAATTTTTTAAGCTTGCGTTTAATAATAAAGGCTTGCGATTACAATATACTCCCGGACTGAGTGATGAAGAGAGCATCATTGAAACTGACGTATTGAAACTGAACCAGATTTTGACAAACCTGTTGCAGAATGCCTTGAAGTTTACCGCGAAGGGGGAAATTGATTTTGGCTACACCCGAAAAGGCGATACACTGGAGTTTTATGTGATCGATTCCGGCATCGGTATTCCGGAGGAAATGCGAGAGAGTGTTTTCGACCGTTTCAGGCAGGTTGATAACTCTTTTTCCCGTCCCCATGAAGGGGCTGGCCTCGGGTTGAGCATATCGAAGGGATTCGTTGAAATGCTTGGAGGCACTATCCGGGTAGAATCTCCTGAAAGTGGGGGAGCAAAATTTCTGTTTACACTTCCTTACAATCCATCCGGAGCACCGAATAAGCTCCGGCCTGCTGCTGATCAGGCAATTCCGGAGTTTCCGGTATCGGAGTCCGGGAAGACAATTCTGATAGCCGAAGATGACAAGCTAAGCTGCATCCTCTTGAAAAAAAGCCTGAAACTAGACAATGTCACTTTTTTTGCCGCAATCAATGGTAAAGAAGCAGTTGAATTGGTCGAGTGCCATCCGGAAATAGATCTCGTGATTATGGACATAAAAATGCCGGTTATGAATGGTTATGATGCGACTATGCTGATCAAGCAAATGCGTCCCGGGTTGCCGGTCATTGCTCAAACAGCTTTTGCTTCTGAAGATGAACGGATAAAAGCTGGAAAGGCCGGATTTGACGGATTCATTTCAAAGCCGGTCAACATGCATGAACTTTTTAAAATGATACAGGCCCTGCTGGAAAGGTAGATCAATCAGGGGCAAGGTGAGGGCTTCGAATGCTGTAAAATATTTCATAGATTGGCTAAGAGAATTCAAGTCGCAACCACAATACTATAAACGGTCGGAGAGAGATGGAAAGTGTGTATTTTCGTGAAAAACTTTTTGCTACTGTTCTTTATGGTTTCCGTACCATCAAAAAACCATCGGCTGTAACCGTCCATCCTGAATTAATGAAGCAGATAAGGGATCAGTTCAAGGGTACACAGATCGCACCAGTAAGCGTCGGGGGCAAAGAAATGTTTTTCGGGTTGCCGGTCATTGAAGACGCAACAAAAGATAAAGACTATATCGCGGTAAGTTAAAAACGCTTCCTGACCTGTCCCTAAGAATATTGTATGAGATTGCCTCATAACCTTCCACCTTCATTTTTCCTCCAGGTGCTTGTGCCATCAACCGGCCTCCCTGCACTATACACGAATTAATCAGCATAGAAGCATTTGACCCTTTTCAGGGCGGTGTATTTTTTATGCAAATTTAAGGTTGCTTTAACTCCCTTTTAAGGGAGTGTTGATTACATATAGAGCGTGTGGTTTTTTGATGGCGTCAGTTACGAAGACACTGTTCAAATCCCGCGATAATATTTAATACATCAACATACAAAGCGAGGTATACCATGAACAACTCATCCCGTTTTTTATCTGTTGCAGCTTTGAATATGATGCTAGCAGGTAATGCCGCTTATGCACATAATATACCGTCTATGATCACTGGCGAAGCCAAGCTTAAAGCCGGTAAAAATAAGGAAGCTATAGCGGATTTCACCAAAGCCATCGAAAATAGCCCAAAACTGCGCTCAGACGACCTTTCAAAAGCCTATTACAGCCGAGCCGTTGCAGAACGTGCAATAGGTGCGGTTGTAGCGGCCAGAGCAGACTTTGAAAAATCAATAGAGGTAGACCCTACCCCCTTAGATGCTCAAGGTTTCAAAAACAGAGCTCTTGCTAAATCCTATCTGGGTGACACACAAGGCGCGGCATCAGATTTTAAAAGAGCAGGCTCATTTGGCGATAATTCTGTGACAGAAGAGATAAATAGTAAAGGTTAACACTGAAAATCCTTTGAGACGTACGATAAGATGCGCTGAATAACTCGCTCATTATGATAACGATAGCGATCGACGTGAAACGGAAAAACCCCGGCGCAATACCGGGGTTTTTCCGTTTCACCTCCCTAACCTTTTTAACCGGCGGAAAGGTTTAAACTGGTTTTGCACAGGCGACATATTCATTACATTAAAATTGAACAAACAGAGAAGCTTTCGCCCCGGGAATACCCGAATTTTCATAATCGGACAATAAAGATCAATGCAACGGGCTGTATATATGAAACTCAAGACCTTTTTTATCGCGGTTATATTAGCGACTATGGCTCTTCAGGTGTCGGATGGCGCTGTTGTAAAGTCGGTCGTAAAAGATAAGAACGTTACCGGCTTAGATCAATCAGCGGGCATAGGTATGCCTCTTATGTCATTCGATCCTTCTGTTACCCGGTTGCCTGCGAATTACACGGGAACAAATATCATATCTGTATTCCATAAACTCCATAAAGAGATTCCGGAGAAAAATGAGCTTGAAACTCAGGAGTCTTTCAATAAAAGGGTAGCTGATACTATCCCTAAAGATTTTTATGCTTTCGTTAAAGATAATGATAACAACCAAAATCGACGTGGAGAATGGGATCACTTTAGATCCTTATACAATCCCGAAACACAGATGATGGTAGGAATATATGCTCCTGTCACCGGTCGCTATGACTTCGATCCGTATGGAGATGAATTGGAAACACACGTTAACGTGATGATTAAAAGATCCAGCCAAACACATGCTGTCATAAATAAAAGTAAGAGCTTGGGCGTAAAAGTCAAGGTATCAAACAACCGGGCCGATGATTATGGGTTAACACTTACGAATGATAATGCCCATATAAAGCGTGAAATATTGTTTTTTATGTCTCCTGAAGACGCACGATTGTCTAGAAACGACATAGCGTTACTGATACTAAGTAAAATAGCTCCACACGGTAAATCATGGAGAGTAACCCGCGAAAGTGTTGATAGCGAAAACCCGGCATCAAGCACTTATCAAGAGTATCATAAAGTTGAACACTTCGTATACGCAAAGGCTTATGAATTGTGGGTATTTAATAAAAAAACAGGTGTTGTCTATGCAATGGAGGTAATCGAGGATCTCGATAAGTGATAAGCTTGCGTTTAATACAGCATAGTCACCTGAACACAAAAGTGCAGATGATTACAAGGATTGTCTCACAATCAGCTACCGTGACTGAAGGGTGACTTGATCTCTGCAAGTCATTATTGTATATAGTTTTTTCGCAATATCAGTATTGTCGTAAGACCCCCTGAAGGCTTCGGCGCCGTTGCCTCTGGCAAAAACTTCTACCGGTGCTCCTGTATGATTATGGGTACTCCAGCTGACTCCCGCTCTTCTGTTGAGGATATTTGTAACTGCCCGGGTAAAAATATCAGCAGATTCCTTTCCGTGGTTATCGCTATTTTGCTGTTTCATACTCGACTTATAGGTTTCCATCAGGGTATCGCGCTCCAATGCCGTAAGAACAAGCGATGAATCTTTCCCGGCAATGCGAAGCCCGTAATAAACCCTCACACTGTCAAGTGCCATAGGAAAAGTGACACTGTTGCTCTTTCTCCATAAAGACACTTTTTCAGTAAATCCTTGCTGTGATATGCTCTGGTTGCGAAGCAGCTTGAGCTGAGTTTCAGAACTTATTGAGCCATCTTCAAGCGTAAGGCCTCCCGTTTCATGATCGGCCGTCACAATAATAAGGGTTTCAGCAGGGTGATGGTGATAAAAAGCAAGGGCTTCAGCTATAGCATTATCGAAAGCCATAACATCGTGCGCTGCAGCAGCAGCATCATGAGCATGGCAGGCCCAGTCAATTTTTCCACCTTCAACCATCATAAAAAAACCTTGAGGGTTGTTGAGTACTCTTATTCCTTCTCTCGTAAATTCCGCAAGCTCAATATCCCGTGAAGTGCGGTCCATGTCATAGTTCATCCCGGCCTTTATATCGTAATCAGTGTATGCCCAGCAACGGCTTCCGGGTTGTACACTGGAAAGCTCTGTCCGGTTATGTGCAATGACATAGTTGGCCGATTGCATGAGCGACCTGATATCGCCCTGAAAGGTTTTTGCTTTTTTTATCTGTTCAGGGAAGTTGCCGAAAGCGTAACCTCCTCCAAAATAATCAACACCGCTTGACGCCATCTGTACAGCAATATCGTAATAATTGTTGCGGCTGATATTATGGGCATAAAAACAGGCAGGTGTAGCGTCGTCAATACCCGCACTTGTTACAATACCGGTTTTCATGCCTTTGCTCTGCGCAATATCAGTAACGGTTCTGAGTGTGTCTATGTGGTTGGTCGCCATTGAAATCGTACCGATACTTGTTTTTCTGCCGGTTGCGAGCGCTGTGCCGGCGGCTGCTGAATCGGTTACAGCATTGTTGTCAGCATGGGAGGTTGCCTGCCCGTGTACGGGAAACGATGTCATAACAAGCGATTGGCCATCCTGAAGTACGGCATCCGAAAGTTTAACCTGCCGGGGACCCATCCCGTCCCCGATAAACAGAAAAATGTATCGAGGCGTGGCATTTTTCTCTATTTGAAATGCCTGCAGGACGGGGTTCGGGCACATACAGATTAAGCCAGAAACTATCAGCAAAAGCAGAAACGCTTTTTTCAGCTGTCCGTGAGGTGTCGAAATATTGAGTCGCAGACTATTCATTGTCATCGTATGGGCAATAGGCAGAGCAAAAGAGAACATATTTTTTCCAAAGCGTAACATCCCGAAACAGAAATTGCCGGAAAGTTTATGCTATTTTTAAACAGCTGTTGTTGAAGACCGAATTCATGTGACACAACACACAAGTAATGTCAAAAACCGCTTAAAGTAACTTCAAAGAGCATAAGGGGGAACATGGTAAAAAAACATGCAGCAAAAGTAACACAACGGTGGCAGTTTATGGTGATGATTGCCCTCTTCTTGTGTTCAATATGGAGCCCGGCAGTTGGTGCTTCTCGGGATAAGAATTCAGCTCTTCGGCAAATAGAGACCATAGTTGTAATCTATGCCGAAAACCGGAGTTTTGATAATTTATACGGATTGTTTCCGGGTGCGAACGGTATTTTTAAACAGGCGAATGGTAAACCTGCCAACGTTAAAAATTACCGACAGGTAGACAGGGATGGAGTTACACCTCTTAAAACGCTTCCAGCTGTCTGGAATGCATCAGGCACTCCTGGCGCTGATAATTTGAGCTTGGTCAAAGATTTGCCGAATGCACCATTTCGTATTGACGCTCCACCTGTTGGCCTTCAGCCCGATCAGGTAACTCCTGATCTTGTGCATCGGTTTTATAATTGCCAGATGCAGATTAATCATGGAAAAAACAACATGTTTGCAGCCTGGTCTGACGTAGGCGGTTTAGCAATGGGCTACTACGATGGTTCAGTCATGCAAATGTGGAAGCTCGCAAAACAATACACCCTGGCGGATAATTTTTTTATGGGTGCTTTTGGTGGTTCCTTTTTAAATCATTTTTGGTTAATCAGTGCCCGGACACCGCTCTATCCTGATGCGCCAGACAATCTCAAGAGCATTGTCGAAAAGGAGAGTCCGTCATTAAGTCTTGCTTCAAGCTCTCCAGTCAGCGCATTATCTGGTAAAGCAGTGTATAAAGCAGACCAATCCCTAACTCCCGATGGCTATGCGGTTAATACCATGCAGCCTCCATATCAGCCTAGTGGAATCCCGCCTGCTGCAGACGGAAACCCTCAACTGGCCGACGTGTCAAAAAACCCGCTTACTCCACAGGATTATAAAACAATCGGTGACGCTTTAACTGATAAAGGAGTGCTGTGGGTATGGTATGCAGGGGCCTGGAACGAAGCATTACAGAATCGAGGAGTTATCAATAACAGTAAAACCTCTAATTTTCAGACTCACCACCAGCCATTCAACTATTTTAAAAGATTTGATCCAGCAACCGTTGCCGGTTCTCTTGAACGAAAAACTCATCTTAAAGACTATACGGATTTTCAAAAAGATATTGCTGCAGGCACCCTACCGGCTGTAGTATTTTATAAACCCCAGGGCAATCTTAACCAGCATTCCGGCTATGCCGATGTGATGACTGGAGACCGGCACCTTGCATCAGTTATCCGTGAGTTACAGAAAAGTCCGCAATGGAAGAAGATGGCGATTATCGTAACCTACGACGAAAACGGTGGGTATTGGGATCATGTTTCGCCTCCGGTCGGCGATAAATGGGGGCCTGGTTTACGTATACCGGCAATAGTTATATCCCCATTCGCT
This sequence comes from Chlorobium sp., assembly GCA_005843835.1. Classification (GTDB taxonomy): domain Bacteria; phylum Bacteroidota; class Chlorobiia; order Chlorobiales; family Chlorobiaceae; genus Chlorobium. The sequence goes on along the minus strand of SZXZ01000114.1, from coordinate 13,367 downwards.
AAAACTCATTATGTCGATCATACCTATTACGATACAACGTCCATCTTGAAATTCATTACAAAACGCTTTCAGCTTGAACCACTGCCAGGGGTCAGGCCACAGTCAGGCGACTTGACCAACGCGTTTAAATTTACTTCATCAAAATAAGAGGATTTTTTTCCGGCAATAGACTTTGGGCTATTGCCGGAAAAAAATAATGGAGAAGGTGATGCTGCAGTTCTGTAATACCAAATTCGAAGAAAGAGTTATACAATAATGTGACCGTTTACGTATACAATTGTTCGAATCTCCTCCTCAATAAAAGGCTGTGCGTTTTCCCCGCAAATAAAATCTCCACCAACGGTCTGTAACGTTGATTCAAGAGTTGTAAGCTGGTTTCCAGAGCAGTCAAAATTACCCTTTACTTTTTTTGGTGCGCCTTTGAGCGATGTCAGGAGGTTCCAGGAGCAGTCAAAAAAACCTCTGACTTTTTCAGGAGCCCTCTTGAGTGAAGTCAGCTGATTATTTGAGCACTCAAAAGATCCAACCTCTTGAGGCGCACCTTTAAGAGAATCAAGTTGGTTCCCCGAACAATTAAAAGCGCCCTTGAATTTTTTATAGCAATTTTTAAGTGAAGTCAACTGATTCATCGAGCAATTGAAATTGCCTCCAACTTCTCGAGGTAATCCTTCAAGTGATGTCAATTGATTGCCGGCACATAAAAAATCGCCAAGAATGACTTCAGGACACTCATCAAAAGATGCGAGCTGATTGCGAGAACAATCAAAATCCCCTGGAATTTTTTTAGGTGCACCTTGCAGTGTCGTGAGTTGATTGTGTGAGCAGAAAAAATCACCACCCACAATAAGAGGTGCTCCGTCAAGGGTTATCAACTGGTTGTCCGAGCAATTAAAATCTCCTTCAACAATCTCAAGGCACTTTGCAAGCTTCGTTCCCTTACTCGAATAAATCTCACCCTTAAGCGATGTTAGCTGATTGCCTGCACACGAAAAATCTCCCATAACATAAATAGGACCGTCATCCAGAGAAATCAGTTGATTTTCAGAGCAATCATAATCCCCTTTAACATCTTCAGGTCCTCCATCAAGAGTTGTTAGTTGATTATTAGAACAGTTGAACCTCCCTTTAATGCTTTTCGGAGCCCCTTCAAGAGTTGTGAGCCGGTTCCCTGAACAATTAAAATCTCCTTTAACTTTCTCCGGACAACCTTCAAGAGAAGTCAACCCCTTATGTGAACAATCGATATCGCCTTTCCCGTCAAGTGTTCCCATAACATCGGCAAAGGTTACTTTCGTTGCTTTTTGAGACATGCTATATCCCCGGATTTTTAGTTATTACAATAATGATAAGTTACCGTTCAATTCCTTTTTAGTCAATATCTCCCGAAAACGATGTAATAAGGTGCGAATAAAACCCCTCTTTATGCATGATGATTTCCCCGGTAACGAGATAGATGACCTCATGGGCAATTCTTGTTGCATGATCGGCAAGGCGCTCAATATATCTCGATATGCTTAAAGCGGAAATCAACTGGTCAACATCGGCATCCTGTTCTTTCATACGAGCCGATATGCTGTTGAAGACTGAGCGATGTGCTGCGTTGATGGTTTCATCAAGAGTACAAACCTGATGTGCAAGCGTAGGGTTTTCTGATATGAAAGCTTCAATCGACTTTGATACCATTTCTCCCGCCTGTATACCCATAGTTTCCAGACCGAACGAATCCATCATTTCCGGAGTTATGTCGTGCATTCTTTCAATAATATGGAGAGCAAGTTTACCAATTCTCTCCAGATCATCATTGATCTTTATGATGGTTATAATAGTGCGCAAATCCTTGGCTACCGGATGCTGCAAGGCAAGAAATCGCAGGCATCGTTCCTCCAGATCGACCTCAGCCACATCAATTTCATAGTCGTCCAGCCTGAACTGACGGGCACCCTGATCATCCTGATGCTTGACGGCATCCAGAGCATGAAAAAGATGTTCAACAACTTGGTCTGATATCCTGACAAGAACCTGAGAAAGGGTTTTGATATGTGCGTGTACTGGTCGATCTGGCATATAGATAAAAAATTATAGCTTCAAAAATTTCATGTGACATTACGGCAACAGAACAGCGCAGGAAATAACTGTAGTCCAAAGACCGTTTTCACCCTCAGCCGTCTCAGTGATGTTGTATGAGTTAATAATTTTGTGGCTCATTTTATAGATGCCCTCGCGCTCATCCCAATCCTTGTTGGGATCAAATTCAATACCGAGGGTTGTCGCAAGCATTGTTGCTGCCAGATCTTCCGCATACTCACCGGACTGCTCAGCAGATTCCCCGTATGGATGGTGTTCCGACAAATAACCGTATTGTGTATCATCTGCAGGAATTGCAACTCCAACCGATGCAGCAATAAGACGGTTATATTCATTGGTTGAATTACGGGCCATTACCGCAAAAGTAATTTGTCCTGGTGAAAGGTACTTCAGCCCCTCTTCGACACTGATGCGCTCACAGTGAGGAGGAAAAATACTTGAAACAGTAACCAGGTTGCACTTTTCAATTTTAGCCTCTCTCAGGGCAAGCTCGAATGAGGATAGATACTCCTTATGCCGGCCTACACCCTTGGTGAAAAATACTTTTGATGGTACAAATGACAATGAAGTGTCTCCTGATTTATAGGTTATGTTACGTTATTGCACATTAAATCAATCTACATTGTTTAACAATGCTGGCAAAACACAACAACCTGCTTGAAGCCTTAACTTCAATATAATTTGCATAATCGCAACAGAGCGTCTTGTATCGCATCTCAGCACCGTTATAAAAAAATAACGTTGTATTTAAATGATTATTATGTTTCAATGTTTCAATAATTATTGTATTATTGAATATGAAAAATAACATAGCAACATCAATATTTGAATCGCTCTCATCCGGGGTCAGGCTGGATGTATACCGATTGCTCGTAAAAAAAGGCAAAGAGGGTATGGTGGCGGGTGAAATCGGCACAACACTCGATGTTCCTCCGACAAATCTCTCCTTCCATTTGAAGACACTTACCCACACCGGACTTCTCACGGTGGAGCAGGAAGGCCGTTTTCAGCGATATCGGGCCAATCTGCCGCTGATGATTGACCTGATTGCCTTTCTCACTGAAGCATGCTGTGGCGGAAATCCAGCCGAATGTGGTGATTTTTCACCTCAGTCACTCTGTCCGCAATGTATCGAACCTCCGTCAGAAAAAAATTGACAACCAAATCCATCGTTGACATCACCATGAAAAAATCAGTTCTCATTCTCTGTACAGGAAACTCCTGCCGCAGCCAGATGGCCGAAGCTTTTCTTCGTTCATTCGACAGCTCTCTCGAAGTTTTTTCCGCAGGTACAAAGCCTGCCGTGTCAGTTCATCCGCTTGCCGTAAAAGTAATGCATGAAGAGTGGATCGATATAAGTCTGCACAAACCGAAAAGTGTTGACGAATTTCTCCAGCGTCCTTTCGATTACGTCATAACAGTGTGCGATGCTGCTAATGAGTCTTGTCCGCTCTTCACAGGACAGGTAGAACATCGGTTGCATATCGGTTTTGATGATCCTGCCGAAGCAAAAGGTACACAGGAAGAAATTCTTGCAGTTTTTCGGCGGGTTCGTAACGAAATCAATCAGCAGTTCAGACAATTCTATAACAACATTTTAACCGAAAAGTAACCACATGAGCATAGCAGTAAAACAGTTGTCATTTCTTGATCGATACCTGACCCTATGGATTTTTCTGGCTATGGGTGCAGGCGTCCTGTCAGGCTATCTCTTTCCCGGTATCCCCGGGTTCTGGAATCTTTTTCAGTCGGGAACAACAAATATTCTTATAGCTGCCGGTCTCATCGTTATGATGTATCCTCCCTTGGCAAAAGTAAAGTATGAGGAACTTGGCGATGTATTTCGCAACACCAGGGTACTCGCCCTGTCGCTCGTTCAGAACTGGGTAATCGGGCCAATTCTGATGTTCGTCCTTGCGGTGCTGCTGCTCTCCGATATGCCTCACTACATGGCAGGCCTTATTATGATTGGCCTTGCCCGATGCATTGCCATGGTCATTGTCTGGAACGAACTTGCCAAAGGCGATACCGAATATGCCGCAGGCCTTGTTGCATTCAACTCACTCTTTCAGGTACTCTTTTTCCCGCTCTATGCATGGATCTTTCTTACGATACTGCCAAAGTGGCTGGGTCTTACATCTTTTACGGTTGATATTTCCATAGCGGACATTGCAGCATCAGTCTTTATTTATCTTGGTATTCCATTTATTGCGGGTTTTATAACTCGTTTTTTCATGCTTCGTCTCAAAGGAAAAGAGTGGTATGAGACCGAATTTATTTCCCGTATCAGTCCGCTTACCCTCATAGCACTGCTTTTTACTATTGTTGTGATGTTTTCTCTTAAAGGTGGATATATCGTTAAAATACCGCTCGATGTAGTACGTATCGCCATACCCCTCCTGCTCTATTTCGTGATCATGTTTTTTCTTTCTTTTTATATGGGTCACAAGGCAGGTGCCGATTACTCCAAAACAGCCACTCTCTCTTTCACGGCAGCCAGCAACAATTTCGAACTGGCCATTGCCGTCGCAATAGCTGTATTCGGCATTAACTCTGGAGAAGCATTTGCCGCAGTCATAGGACCACTCGTTGAAGTGCCGGCACTGATAGCACTTGTAAATGTCGCCTTATGGTTAAAAGGAAAATATTTCACAGAATCAAGAGAAGCCTGATTTCAACCTCTAAATAAACATTCAGTATGCAAAAAAAACAAAACGTGCTTTTTCTTTGTACTGGCAACTCCTGTCGCAGCCAGATGGCTGAGGGATTACTTCGGCACTTGGCAGGAGAGCGGTTCGAAGCATTAAGTGCAGGGCTTGAGCCAAACAATGATGTCCATCCTTTTGCGATAAAAGTTATGGAGGAAATTGGCATTGATATCAGTGCTCAGCAACCGAAAGCAGTAGATGTATATCTTGGGAGAATGATGATACATTACCTGATTATTGTTTGCAACAAAGCGCAATCAACTTGTCCCAGGGTGTGGCCAGGACTTCCAAACGAAAGACGCTATTACTGGCCAGTCAATGATCCTGCGTCTATAACCGGCACAATAGAAGAGCAGTTAAGCGGTTTCCGTGAGATACGTGATGAACTTCAGGAAAAAATAACCTCATGGCTTAAAGATGTTTCAGTTTCAACTTCAATTAACGGCTAATCAAGGGTTACTATGAAAAAAATACAGGTATTTGATCCTGCCCTTTGTTGTTCCACCGGTGTGTGTGGTGTCGATGCCGATCAGGCATTGATCAACTTCTCTGCAGATGTAGAGTGGGCAAAACAACAGGGTGCACAGGTTGAACGATTCAATCTGGCACAGCAGCCGATGGCTTTCGCAGAAAATGAAATTGTAAAGGCGTTCCTTGATTTTTCAGGCCAGGAAGGCCTTCCCCTTATTCTCCTTGATGGCGATATAGTCTTGGCAGGACGATACCCTACACGGGCAGAGTTGGCCTGTTGGGCGGATTTTTCACTCACTGATACTGAATCTCAACCAGCAAAAAGTTGCTGCTCAGGCCGAAACTGCTGCTGAACACTCTCATAATTATGACCTTTCTAAAGCATCCGCCACGCTTCCTTTTCTTCACTGGAAAAGGTGGCGTCGGCAAAACGTCCATTGCCTGTGCAGCCGCCGTGCAACTTGCCACCGCAGGCACAAGAGTGCTTCTCGTCAGCACTGACCCGGCATCCAACGTCGGTCAGGTTTTTGGTGTAAGTATCGGCAATCACATTACAGAAATTACCGCTGTTGATCGCTTGTCTGCACTTGAAATTGATCCCCAGGCAGCAGCTCAGGAATACCGTGACCGCATTGTTAATCCCGTACGCGGTTTACTCCCTGATAAGGTGCTCGAAAGCATTGAGGAACAACTTTCCGGCGCCTGTACTACTGAAATCGCCGCTTTCGACGAATTCACTTCGTTACTGACTGACCGAGCTTTGCATGCCGGATACGATCATATCATTTTTGATACAGCACCGACCGGCCACACCATCCGGTTGCTTCAGCTGCCCGGTGCCTGGAGCAGTTTTATTGAGGAAGGAAAAGGCGATGCATCGTGCCTCGGTCCATTAGCCGGGCTTGTGAAGCAGCGCGCACAGTATAAAGCGGCCGTTGAAGCCTTAGCCGACTCCAAGCGCACACGGCTGGTTTTAGTCTCTCGAGCTCAGGAAGCTACATTGCGTGAAGTCGCACGAACCTATAATGAACTTGCCGCTATAGGCATTTCACAACAATATCTTGTCATAAACGGACTGTTACCCCACAGCGAAACCCTGCAGGATTCCCTTGGCAAGGCTATTTTTACCCGTGAGCAAACGGCACTATCAGCAATGCAGGGTATTCTCAAAACATTACCCTGCGATCGAGTGACTCTCAAGCCCTTCAATCTTGTAGGCATTGATGCTTTAAAGCAATTGTTCAGCGAAAACACACCTTTCTTGAAAGGTGAAGCCAATCAGCCAATCAGCATCCAGGCTCCAGGGCTTTCATCACTGGTTGATCAGATTGCTGCCGACAGTCATGGCCTCATTATGTTTATGGGTAAGGGAGGAGTTGGCAAAACCACTTTAGCCGCAGCATTTGCCCTTGAGTTAGCACATCGCGGTCTGCCAACACACCTTACAACGACCGATCCGGCAGCCCATCTTGCCGGTACGTTAACCGGGACGGTGGAAAACCTTATCGTGAGCCGCATTGACCCTGAAATAGAAACTGAACGCTACCGTCATCAGGTATTGGACACCAAAGGAGCTCATCTCGATACTGAAGGACTGGCCCTGCTTGAAGAAGACCTGCGTTCGCCATGCACAGAAGAAATTGCAGTCTTCCAGGCATTCTCACGAATCATTCGTGAGGCCGACAAAAAATTTATTGTCATAGATACAGCTCCCACAGGCCACACTCTTTTACTTCTCGATGCGACCGGGGCATATCACCGTGAAGTCAGCCGTCAGTCAGGCGACACCGGCCTGCACGAAGTCACACCGATGATGCGGCTTCAAAACACAAAACAGACCAAAGTAATAATAGTAACATTAGCTGAAACAACCCCGGTGCTTGAAGCCGTCAATCTACAGACCGATTTGCGTAGGGCCGGCATCGAACCGTGGGCATGGATCATCAATAACAGCGTGGCAGCTGCCGGGCCCCGCTCTCCTCTCTTAAAGCAGCGGGCACATAATGAAATCAACGAAATTGACACAATAGCCCGTAATCATGCTTCTCGCTACGCACTTGTTCCACTTTTGGAGGAAGAGCCTGTAGGTAAAAAAATCCTTCTTAAGCTTTTCAAGGGCCTGAAGGATTAACGTCAAATCAAGTAAAAATTTCCCGCCTCTTTACATCCATCCCATCAATCATTGTTCCAGAAGGAATTCATGGAGACGTAATTATTGGTATTGCAGTAAGTGAGTTATTCCTTAATGCTATAATCGTGTAATGCATTACTGAATAAGATTGGCTTTTTTCGATTTCTCCACAATTCCGTAACAGATTCTTAATATAAGCCACTGTATATTAATTATAATTAATGGCAAAATAAATGCCAATTCAATGTCGTAGACGTAGTTGATATTCTGATAAATCCTTAATGTATTAAGGGCGTAACTGTAATTTTATTAACAAGAAAATGTCAGACTATAATTGTGTATAAATAATAATTCCGAAATAATTAATTCACAATATCTTCACAATAACTCATTTATATGTTAATTAAAATTAAGTATGTTTTAATCATTATATATAAAATTGAAGCATAGAGAATAATTAGCAGTCAACGCAGGTAATTGGTATAAATATAAAAATAATCTTTAAGGAGGTGATTAGTGCCGCAGTCGATAAGAAGTTGTAAAAAACAGAAAGGTCATGCAAAGCCATTAGTTCTGGCAGCAGTAACATTAGGTCTTTTTTCTCCTTTAGGTGTTCATGCCGAAACAGCAACTGACTTGGGTACCGTGGGCTCTCAAGGCAGTGAGGGTGGTGTTTCTGCTGTTGCCCCTTCAAAATCATCTCTTCAGGCAACACAGCCGCAATCTGTAATTGACAGAACTTTTTTTGAAGATGCAAAGTCTCCTGTATCCGATTATACAGCCATAGCAGCTATTGCACCGGGTGTAAGCGGTGGTATCTCAACTAATGGCCCGGGATTGAGTGAAGCAAAGAATACTATTCGCGGGTTCAAGGATGGAGAGTATAATATAACCTACGACGATGTTCCCTTTGGCGATACCAACGGGCCAACACATCATTCCACTGCATATTTTCCTGCTTCAATTATCGATCATGTCAATGTTGAGCGTGGTCCTGGAAATGCAAGTAATATAGGTCAGGCAACATTTGGTGGCTCTGTTAATTTATATTCACTGGTCCCTTCAAACGATTTTGGTATCTCAACGTTTGATTCAAGAGGGTCTTGGAATACACGTCTTGATGGACTAACAGTAAATACTGGCACTATTTCGGATCTTGGTGGTTCTAAATTGATGGTAACCTATCAAGACATGTCTAGTGATGGTTATCTGACAAACTCAAGCCTTGGATCAAAAAACCTGACAGCTAAATACGAACAGCCCATTGGTTCAAAAACGTTACTTACACTTTTTTCAAGTAACAATAGCAACTTCTATTATCAGTCAGATGGCAGTAAAGGTATTACCGACGCACAGGCAGCGATCTATGGCAAAAACTTTGGTTTGTCCAGCGATCCGACCAAAGCACTTTATTATGGATACGGTAGAGTTGAGAAAACGACAGCATTTGATTATATCCGGCTTCAGAGTGATATAGGTTCAGGGTGGGGTATCGATAACACGTCATACTATGTTTGGTACGGAAATAACACTCTTTCAGCTGACAGCGCTATACCCGGTTTTGGTCTGGACAGTGTTGTTAACACTCAAGGAGGAAGTAAAAGTTCTGCCACTCAAATGCCGGGTTATATAAAGATAAACTCGTATTCCATATATGGGGATGTCCTTAAAGTAACGAAGCAGACTGACGCTGGCTTGTTTAGAATAGGACTTTGGTTTGAAACAACCGACACATTCCGCAGTAGATATGATTATAACTTGTTTGGAATGACGCCAAACTATAAAGAAAAAAATGTTGCAGGTATTGGATCGAATATTCTTTATGATCAGGGCTCCAGTTGGAAAAATTATCAGCCATTTGCAGAATTTGAGTGGGCGGCAACGGATAATTTAAAAGTCACCCCTGGTATTAAACTGATGAAGTGGCAACAGACGATTGATGCTGCAGTATTGGATAAAGCTGCCCGTCAAGCTGCAAGCATTGATAATGAATACAATGCAACCCTTCCGTTCCTTACCTTGAATTATAAGATTGACAAGACTTCTTCTGTATACGCTCAGTTTGCAAAAGGTATGCTTGTCCCTGATATATCATATTATTATTCCCCTTCATACAAAAAAACCGACATTACTCCGCAAACATCTACTAATTACCAGGTCGGATATGTTCATAAATCAAGTAACATAACCTTCGATGCCGACCTTTATTATATAGATTTTGCCAACAAGCTGACTCAGGATCTGACATCAGTTGATCCGGTTTATTATAACGGTGGTGGAGTTATTTACAAAGGTATTGAAGGGCAGCTTGCCTATGCAGTTGGCAATGGGTTATCACTCTATACAAACGGTTCCATTAATTCAGCAAAAAACATAGATACCGGCTTCGTAATAGCGAATGCTCCGCAAACCACTGGTGCACTTGCGCTTTTATATAACGACAGCGGCATATCAAGCTCACTTGTGTATAAATATGTCGGCAAACAATTTGCTGATGCTTCTGAGTTGCTTGCTATCAATCCATACACTACCCTCGATTACAGCGTCGGGTACACCTTCAAAAGTCCGGGTTTTGGAGTTAAAAGCATGAAGGTAAACCTTGGTGTCTACAATCTTCTGAATCATACGGATGTTATTTCTGCATCAATGACAGCTAAAACCGGCCCATCTGCTGCAGACCTCTTCACATGGCAACCTGAACGCAGTTTTATGGCTACGTTAAAACTTGATTTTTAGGCACTGCGACTTTTTGCCATTACACAAGAGAAGAGAGGGTTTACCCCTCTCTTCTCTTTATACCGATAAACGAAAAAAATCTATTCATCCATGTCATTTATTCATCTTTTCAAGTTGGCCAACGAATCAGGCGGCACGTTATATCTGATGTTATTTCTCTTATTGCTAGCCTTGACCGTCATTATAGAACGGTGGCGATATCTTGCCAACATGTATAACGTTGGAGAAAAAGCGATCACACTGTGCCGTTCTAAAAAAATCATCAATAAAAGCACATTACTGGAATTTCATCAAACGCATACTGACGTTCCGGTCCTTCGTCTGCTTGAAGTTGCCATTGATGGCGAACACGATCATTTGAACCAGGAAGAACTTTCAGGCAGCCTCGAGGAAGCCCTGATGCATGAGGTGCCAAAACTGGACCGCTCATTGTGGCTTCTCGACACGGTAATCACACTTGCACCTCTGTTGGGCTTGTTCGGTACTATTATCGGAATGTTTAATGCATTCAGCGTGCTTTCCGATATACAAAGCGGTATAACTCAGGTTACAGGTGGTATTGCTGAAGCTCTTATTGCAACAGCGTCAGGACTCGTTATTGCCATGATCGGTATATTTTTCTTCAATAGCTTAAATACACGAATCAGAGAAGTTGTGCATCAAATGGAAACCCTCAAGGTTATGATTCTCAATCGCCAGCATTTGTTCCAGTCAATTTCTTAAGCCTAACACCAGAATTATAATGCGCTATTTCACGCCACGAAGGGCACGTATTGAGATTATTCCAATGATCGACATCATGCTCTTCCTATTGGTTTTTTTTATCATGTTTTCTTTGCGCATGATACCTGCAAGCGGTCATGTAACAAAATTGCCGACAAGTTCGAGCGCAGTACAAATACCGACACCAAAGCTTCTTGTTGAAATTGTATCAAGCGGAAATTTGTACGTCGAAGGGAAACAGATAACCTATGCACAGTTGACTGAACTGTTAAAACAGCGGAATTCTGAAAAAACGGCTGTTACACTTGCTGGAACCCAGACGGTATCCCTTCAGGATGTCCTCCATGTCATAGATGCCGTTAAAGCTGGGGGAGCTACCCAGATAGCATTGGCAGCGCGTAAAACAACATTTTAAGTACAAAAAAGAGAGATGATTTCAGTTATGCGGCATGCAGATAAAATGCTTCAGGCGCTAGGTTTAGCCTTTGTTACAGAGATCGTCATTCTCGTATTGCTTAGCGCGGTCATTTTCGGGTTGCAACAAATAAAACAGCCGGAATTCACTACGTCGTCCATTATTCAAATAAACGGTCCGCTTGACGAAGAAAAGCCGCTCCCTGCCCCATCTGCACCGAAGCAGTTGTCTATGCCTGTCATAAAGCAGAGAACAATAGTTAAGTCAAATATTGTAAAGCATAAAGCAGTAGTCCTTCAACCGTCACAGGATCAGTCAACAGCTCAAAATACTGTTTCTGAACCGATAAAAGCACAGGAAGTTCAGGGCGTTTCCACAGGTACTCATGATGGCTTTACCGAGCAGGTATCCGCCGAGCAAGGCGAGGGCGGTAAAGCAGACGCTATGACCCAATATGCAGCAAAGATAAAAGCTGCGGTTCAATCGGCTGTCGAATATCCATCGGCGGCTATCAATATGAGAACAAAAAGCCGTGCAAGGGTAGAGTTTTCGCTGAAAGACGGATTGCAGCAAAATCCGCACATACTCATCAGCAGTGGTTTGGGTGTTTTTGATCGTGCTGCGATTCGAGCGGTCGAAATCGCACATTATCCTGCACCGCCTTTGGCATTGACGGGACAGAAAAAGCTGTTTCAGGTATGGGTAGAATTTTATCGGTAACCTTTAAAAATGTTAAACCTCTTGTATGAAAAAATTATTACTCACCCTGGTAACGTTACTCCTCATACCATGTGCTTCAAATACAGCACGTGCTGAGGTAACAACAAGTCCGGCTGTATTTCATTTCACCACCGTAGGAGACTGTCGCGGAGATCCCTCACTCCCCGGGGCAACTGAGCAGGATTTGCTTTGGGTTCAGAATACAAGGGTGTTGACCCGGATGATAAGAGAAATGCAAGTGTCTAAACCACAGGCCTTGTTTTTTAATGGCGACATGATCTACGGGTATTCAACAAATAAAGAAAAGATGGAGCGGTACTACGCCTATTGGCGCGGAATGATGGCAAACCTGATTGAGTCAGGCACCTATGTTGTCCCTATACCAGGTAACCATGAGGTGCAGATAAAGGTGAAAAACGCCGAAGGAATAGAGAAAAAAACTGCAGTTGTTGAAAATGAAAATATCTGGCGATCCAATATGGGCGATCTCATTCTGGATCTCAATCGATGGAAATCCATCACACACGAGGAAGTCTCTGCATGGAATATTGAGAACAGCCCGAAAATCGGGACAGATGGCATCACAACCGATCAAAGGCAACTCAGTTATTCCTTTGATGTAGGAAAAAATCATTTTTCCATGATCAATACCGACCCGGCAGGATTCGATAGTTCAGCACCGGTTAAATGGCTTGAAGCAGACTTTAAGGCCGCAAAAAAAAGAGGAGCTAAAAAGTTCTTTATTTTCGGCCATAAAATGGCCTATACCTATGTAACCCCGAAAATGAAAGAGGAGCATAAAGATAAAACCGATGGATTTGATGCAAGGCCCGAAATACGTGACTTTTTTTGGAATCTGGTAGAGGCATATCACGCCGTTTACTTTACAGGACATCAGCACACCTATCATGCCGAACAGCCACAAAAAAATAATGGCGGCAAGGCCTGGCAGGTAATCGTCGGGGGTGGCGGATCTCCCTTTTCTATCTCTAAAGAGTACATTGACAAAGAAGGGGAGCGGATGTTCTCGTGGGCTGACGTAGTGGTTCACGAAAATGGAAAAGTCAGTATCAGGATTTTTGGCTTTGATGAAGATTTCGGACCGACAAGAATTGTTGAAGAGTGGGATATAGCGTCTTAAGTCACATCTTGATTCCGGGGGGTAGCAGACTGCCCCTCGCATCGTGTCGCCGTATAACAGCGAAGCTGTAAGGTTACAATATTCTCATTGTACCTTATAGCTTCGCTCTATGGTTGCGGTGTCTACCGTTTCATCTAAGCCACGCGTTTCTGATTCATCGTAAAGAAGTTGTATAAGCGAGTACCACTCCAAGGTTTTACGGCCATTATCATTGCCCAAAATATAAATGGCAGCGTG
>SZXZ01000134.1 GCA_005843835.1 Chlorobium sp. | reverse complement strand
GTTTTTCAAGTTCCAGGAAGCGTACGTCCTGGCTTCCTGACTCGATTTTGGTGATAGCAGTCCTCGACAGATCTACACGTCTTGCCAGTTCCTCTTGCGACAATCCTTTTGCGCAACGGATCTGTTTGATCCTTTGTCCTATTTTTTCGTTTGTCATTTGCTTTATTATACGAAATGTTCTACTATGGAACAATAGGTGTTCTTTAGTAGAACTAATAAGCTTTGAGTATATCATTCTGATAGTACAATAAAGGAGAGATTATGGTTGAGTTGAGCGCAAGCGGGGAAGAGCTGGTGTTCCGGTTTCCCGATGTACATCCCGAGGCGTCACTGGACATTCAGTTCAAGCGTACGCTGCGAATCCCCGACGATGGAAATAATTATCGGCTTCCACCGGGGATTGGGCACTTTCCGATGCGGCTTGTCGATGATTATGCCGCTGCCGCGCCTAAAGAGTGGGTAAACAACGGGGGAGTAATACTGCCAATGTATCAGGCTGAAGCCATGTGGATATACTTCGATACGGCAGAAGTTGATAACAGGGGGGAGTACCCGATCGCGATAAAGATAGCCACAGGAAAAGTCAATGCCGTGTCGGGTCAAGCGTTGCGCAAGGGGCTGAACATGGAACCGCAGGACTATGTTGTGTCTCCTCTGCAGCCTTGGATCGACGGTTATTGTGTCGAAAAAGGGGTTATCCGCCAGTTTGTTGCCATGCCGCTGGGTCAGGGGTATAGCGTTGAAGAGCAGGTGACAGGCAAAAGTGAGTTCGGTGGGTTGCAGATTTTGGTATACCCTATGAAACGCAAGGCGTTCGAAAAACGCTTTCCGAAAAAGGGGCGCGAAAACTTTTCCGCATGTGAACTGCCTGAAGGTAATGTTTGCTCATCGGCTCCATACCCGGTGCCGGCAAATAATGTTTACCATTACATGCCATTTGACTTACAGCTGAGTATGGGCCTTTCTCCAGGCGGGAAGATGATGCAGGAGATTTACGATGATCCCTATGATCCGGAAGAGTGGGATATGGAGAACTATTCGCACTGCTTTGTGCATATCGCCAACTCCGAAATATGGTCGGCAATCACTGGTAAAAAGCTGCCGTATCCACCGCTTACCGCTGCAGAATATTCGCGGCGTGGGCTTCCCTGGTTTGATTATTACAGCGAAGAAGGTTCTGTGGCAATTGAAGGTGCAGAAATACTGAAAGAGCTGAAGAGCGTCAAGGAGATGGGGGAGAAGATGAATGAAAATCCTCTTCCGGAAAACGAATCGGTTGAAGAGATGCAGGTGCACACCATCGGCACAGGCGCGAAGATTGTCAGGGAGGGATGCCTGGAGTCTCCAAAGCCCGAGTATGCATTGGAAAAGAAGGTGAAAAAAGGCTAAACCAACATCACGATTATCCTCGACCGGAGTGGTTCTATGGAGTCTATCTGTGATGACACTATCGGAGGCATGAACCCTGTTGAACAGTTACTATCCAAACCTCCCGTTTTTTCTGAAGTTACGGGTTTGGATGTGTTAATTCCCTTTCGGGGAAATCGGGAATTATAGTTGTCGTCAGGCGGGATTTTATTCAGTCGCTAATCACCTTGCTTCGAGTTATGGTTTCTACTTCATTTTATTCCAGTTACACACGACATACACCGGAATGATGTTGAAAAGAAATAATAGTAACGTTTCTGAGTAACGTTTCTGTTTTTTCGGATATTTGTTCTATAATGGATCTTATGTTGGTTAAGATATATTCTTGCAATAACTTATGGAATATAAACATCCCTCACCCCCCCCATCATCTTGTATTGTATTTCCGCAGACAGAAACCACAGCCATCGTACCCTGCATTCAATCCGGCCTGCAACGTTTCAAAGTGAACCTTATGGTGCGAACTCATTCGATCGACCCACTGGCAGCGGCAGTCATGAAGTTCATCGGTGTTAGTGTTTCCGATGTAGTAGTTTTTTGCTTCAGCAATACTCCGGTAAACAGGCATTTCCGGATCACCAAAAAGATGGGTGTTGTAGCAGTACCATAGACGAGCTATCCTCTCATCCCCAGTGGTCCCGGCAAGCAACTCAAGCCGAGTATCATTCATTTCCCCAAGGTGCCGTGTTAATGGCATCCTCATAAAAAAGTGTTCACGGTATATAGCACCTAAACCGATCCAGCTGAAACGAGTGTTGCCGATATAGGCCACCGCAGCACCATGTGCAAAATTGGTAGCCACTTCAGCGACGCAATCATTATGATCAAGTTTCCCCGTCAGACAGGAATCCGCATAAAGAATAAAGGTTTTAGGACCATTGGTAAGACTGTATACCATCGTCGGGCTGAAAAAGGTACATCCTGGCCAGTTACCATGGCCGGTTAAACTCACAAAATGTGGCCCCCTGTTCAGTGCATCCTTCAGATTGTCCGGTGTCAGATGTCGGAGCCAGGTTTCAGCAACCTCCGATGGATTCATATCGGCCTCATCAGTATAGAGGCGTTCGATATGGTCGATACCTGGAAATACCTGCTGCATCTTCTCCCTGAGCGATTCCTGCTCAGTAATAGAACTGTCGAGCCCCAGGCAGTCAAGTCCGTAATACATAGGATGAAGAACGTCCGGGTTGTCGTCCCATACAACAATCCATGGAGTGGGAATCGGACATTCAAAATGAAACCAGGGAAGAGAAATACTGACAATACTGGGCGACAGGTCATTGGAGCACTTGGCATAATACCAGCCAGGGTTGCCATGTTTTGCATTCGACCGGTAATTTAATCGCCGGTAATACTGGTCATCAAAATAGCATATAAGTTGGTCGCCAGCTTTCGGTGGCAGGGTGTCACAATGCAGCAGCGAATGCGTCGCCGATTCCTTGTACATATTGTTATCAGGAATAGCATTCGCGGTATCCTGCTCTATACGTATGAACGGTCCCCATGTTGATGCTGCAAACAACATGGAACGGAACCGATCATAATCCGAATCGGGACGGGGTACAGTTCCCCATTTTTCATATTCAAGAACCTTGTTGACAAATGCCTCGGCTTCAGCAACACTTTCCACGGAAGCCCGCCCGATTGTAACATCAGCATGGTATTCAACGTTATCGAAATTTTTCGAAGCATTGTGTTGCCCATAGAGCTTATTATCAAGATGATCCCAGTCATGTT
>SZXZ01000060.1 GCA_005843835.1 Chlorobium sp. | reverse complement strand
ACGTGTAGGAAAGGGCTGGTTGGATTGCTGGTGAGTCACCGATATCACTGCCTCTCCATACGTAGCTGCTGACGAGATCGGTGCCGATTTTAAACCCGTCCGCTGCTTGAGCTGTTCCGCTTAATCCGGCAAACAAAGCGACGGCAAGGCTTAAAAATTTTACTGTTTTTTTCATTGCAATACTCCTGTTTCTGGTTATTTCAGTTGTGTGTGATCAACCGCTCTCTTGTTTTGATTTCCTTAAAAAAACTTTCTCATTACTTAAGAGAACTTCATCAATAAAATAATAATATTATATAATAATACAAATAAGTAATAAAGTATTAGGGTTAAATGCGATATATACTAAAAAATGAAGGCGAATGGTGTTCGCATAAAATTTGTCCATCCGTATGCTTCGTTGTAAATTATTATCTTGTTTGATGGCTATTTTAAGGGAATTCTGTTGATGAAACAGTTTGAAATATTGCTCTCCAGCGACTATTCCGAATACAGCGAGCTGAAGAAATTTATCATGATGCATGTAGAGGGACTGGGGTATAGCAATCAGTTTATTGATGGGCTTCAACTATCAATCAAAGAGGCTTTCGTCAACGCGATAAAGCACGGAAACCATGAACAGCATGATCTGGCAATATCCTGTAAGGTCACCCTCACAAAAGACCTGCTTCAAGCCTCTATCAGAGATTGTGGTAAAGGCTTTAATCCTTATGACCAGCCGAACCCCGCTGAACCCGGAAATCTTTTAAAACTTTCAGGACGGGGGTTATATATAATCAGCAGTTTCGTTGAAAAAATGTGTGTTACGGTCGATGACGATGGATCGACCTTAATGTTGCATTATATTCCCTATTGAAAATTCTTGTGTCCGGTGTAACCAGCTTAATATTTTTAACTCATAAGATTATGGATTTATCACGAAGCGCGGCATGGAGTGCCCTTGTGTCGCACAAACATGAAATCGACAACCTGCATATCAGAGATCTTTTCCGTGAGGATAGTGGCAGGTTTGAGCGGTTTTCGGTTTCCTGGGGTGAGCTGATGCTTGATTATTCCAAAAACAGGATTACTCCGCACACTGTTGAGCTGCTTTTGGATCTTGCACGTCAGGCCGGACTTGAAAATATGCGTGGAGAAATGTTTCAGGGTGAGCCAATTAATTTCACGGAACAACGTTCTGTGCTGCATACTGCACTTCGCAGACCTCCAGGATACACTGTTGAGATTGACGGGCTCAATATTTCTGATGAAATTGCCGATGTGCTTCGCCAGATGAAGGTATGCTGTGAAAAGGTTATATCAGGCAAGTGGAAGGGATATACCGGAAAAAGAATGACTGATATTGTTAATATTGGTATCGGGGGTTCTGATCTTGGTCCCTGCATGGTAGCTGAGGCTCTCCGTCCCTTTGCGCATGGAAAATTACAGGTTCATTTTGTTTCCAACATCGATGGAACTCATAGTATCGAAACGCTTAAAAAGCTTGATCCCGAAACAACGCTTTTTATTATTGCCTCTAAAACCTTTACAACTCAAGAGACGCTTACCAACGCAATAACGGCTCGAGGATGGTTTTTAACCAAAGCTCTTGATGACTCACATATCGCGAAGCATTTTATTGCTGTTTCAACCAATAGGGCAAAAGTGGTCGAATTCGGTATTGACGAAGCAAACATGTTCCGCTTTTGGGATTGGGTTGGCGGACGTTATTCTCTATGGTCTTCTATTGGACTTTCAATAGCTCTTTACCTTGGATTTGACCAATTTCAGGAACTGCTTAATGGCGCGCATGCCATGGACCAGCATTTTCTGAATGAGCCACTGGAAAGCAACATTCCTGTTCTTCTTGGTCTGCTTGGTATCTGGTACAATAATTTTTTTGAGGTTTCATCTCACGCTGTTATTCCCTACGATCAGTACATGCACCGTTTTCCTGCATATCTCCAGCAGCTTGATATGGAGAGCAACGGCAAAAGGGTTAATCGTCAGGGCAGTGCTGTGGAGTATGCAACCGGGCCGGTGATTTGGGGAGAGCCAGGTACCAACTCGCAGCATGCTTTTTTTCAGCTGCTGCATCAGGGTCCGAATTTTATCCCAGCCGATTTTATTGTGCCTCTGAAAACTCAGAACCCGGTCGGAGAGCATCATGACATCCTGCTTGCAAACTGTTTTGCACAGACTGAAGCTCTTATGAAAGGTAAAAACGAGCAAGAGGTCAAGGATGAACTTGAAGCGGCAGGCTTTGAACCCTCTGAACTCAATACCCTTCTTCCGCACAAGGTTTTTCCCGGCAACAGACCGACAAATACCATTCTTCTGAGTGAACTTAATCCTTATACCCTCGGAAGCCTTATTGCCATGTACGAACATAAAGTGTTTGTTCAGGGCATTATCTGGGATGTCAACTCATTCGACCAGTGGGGTGTCGAACTTGGCAAGCAGCTGGCTAAAACTATTTTCCCCGAAATTCAGGGCAGTGAAACAGTTACCAGTCATGACGGTTCTACTAATGCATTGATCAATGCTTACAGGGAGTACCGGTTGAAGGGAAAAATCTCTGCAAGCCCACAGCTTTCATTCTTTGATGAGCCGTAACAGCAGTTTTGTTTTCTCCGAGAATTCTTTAGTGAATACAATAAAAAAGCCGCCTCGTCAGAAGGCGGCTTTTAAGATTAGAAAAGGGGACCCTTTCTAGAAATCAACTAATCTTTGTTGTACATAGAATCGTCGCCACTCTCCCCGGTTCGGATACGATAAGACTCCTCAATAGTCCAAACAAAGATCTTACCATCGCCAACTTCACCTGTATACGCTGATTTTAAAAGACAGGCTACTGTTTTTTGAAGATTGATGTCGCGAACAACAATCGAAAGTGTTAAACGAGAGATATAGTCAGTGTCATTAGAGCCACGGAATACATCTTTCTTTTTCCGTTCATTTCCAACTCCGTATGATTCTGTATAGGAAAAGAAGTCAATATCAATTGCATGCAATGCAGCTTTGACTTCTTCAAATTTGGACCGCCTTATAATGGCTTCAATTTTTTTCATAATCAATGTGTTTTTAATAAGTTAACTGACTGAAAACAGGGCGTTTAAGTATGCCCGTGTTTTCAGTCGACTGTATTTAATGTATGGT
>SZXZ01000086.1 GCA_005843835.1 Chlorobium sp. | reverse complement strand
TGAGTAACCTCTATCTTTCAACTGTTCAGCTTCGATGAAGCAGTGCTTTTATTTCAGCAGTGAATTCTCCCATGACAAGTAGCGGGTTGACATTTCTTTCGATACATCGAATTGCATCTTCAGTGATGGTTGATATCTGGAAAAAATCTGTGGCAGGAAAGTTTTTTACAAAACGATCAATTGCTTCTGTTATGTCAGGGTTGTTCAGTTCCTGAAATTCAGGTTTAATCTTTCGGTGGTTAACATCTTGAAAGAAGAGCAGCAGTGCGGCAAGAAAAAGGGTAAGATCACCACGCGAAAGATTTTTAGCGTTTCTCTCACAGGTGGTAATTGCTTCATGAAAACGATTTGGCGTAAGTACCTGGCGCAAGTAATCAAGTGCCTGGTTACGGAGAATAATAGTTGCTGTTTCAGAAGGGCTACTGTCACGACTGTTAATAAGCTCCCATGCCAGTCGCAGATTGCATCTTGAAAAACTTACAATAAAACTAAGCTCGGGATCAACGATCTCGGGGCGATTTTGCTTCAGCCAGAGTCTGAGTTCTCCAGCAGTTACCCTTGAGAACTTGATGGCCTGGCACCGAGATCGGATGGTTGCGAGCAGTGCTTCAGGTCTCGACGAAACAAGAATAAAAAGTACATGGGCTGGTGGCTCTTCAAGAAGTTTCAGTAGCTTGTTTGCAGCAGAAGGGTGCAGTCTTTCAGCTTGTGAAATAATAAAAATCTTTTTACTGCCTTCTCTCGGCATATACGAAGATTTATGCTGAAGAGTAATAATCTGTTCAGTCAGGATGCCCATCGATCGTTCCATTGAGGGCGAAAAATATGGGTTCTCTTTTTTTTGATCAATGAGCGCATCATACCGCTCTTTTGCATCCGAAAATCGTTTATTCTCTTTTTTTGCAGAGTCACCGGGATCAAGAAGGGCGGCTTCTACCGGAAAAATATACTCCACATTCGGGTGCATGAACGATTGAATCAGACGGCAGTCAGAGCACACTCCACATGAACCTTCACTTTCTGCGGTATCAGTTGAACGGCAGTTTAAAAGAGAAGCGATTTCAAAAGCTGCTGATTCCTTTCCCGAGCCTTCAGGGCCTGTGAACAGGTAGGCATGAGCAAACCGCCCTGTTTCAAGAGCTTTCCGCAGGATGCGGATCTGCTGTTTTTGGCCGATAATATTTTTCCAGCTCATGCCTGCCTTGCCGGGCTCAGATAAAGGTCAGCCAGTTGTAAGGGTCTTCACCGGTCTGGACAATTTTCAGATATTCATGTTGCAAAGCCTCTGTTATTGGTCCGCGTTTTTCATTACCGATAGGATATTTATCGATACTTCTTACCGGAGTTATTTCAGCAGCAGTGCCGGTGAGAAAGACTTCATCAGAAATATAGAGTGCTTCACGCGGGATGAGTGTTTCGCGAACTTCATACCCAAGTTGTTTTGCTATGTGCATAACAGCATAACGCGTGAAGCCTGGTAAAATCGACTGGGCCGACATAGGTGTATAGAGAATCCCGTCACGGACAACAAAAATGTTTTCTCCGCTGCCTTCTGATACATAGCCGTTGACATCAAGTGCCAGACCTTCGGCATAATCATCCATCAAGGCTTCCATTTTTATGAGTTGCGAGTTCAGGTAATTTCCTCCGGCTTTAGCCCATGCAGGCAAGGTATTAGGAGCAGGTCTGTTCCATGAAGATACTCGTACATCAACGCCGTTTACCAGAACATCTTCTCCAAGGTAAGCGCCCCATTCCCAAGTTGCAATGGCGACTTCAATTGACGCTCTGTGAGGATTGACCCCAAAAGCGCCCTGACCGCGATAAACCAGCGGACGGACATAGCAGGATTTATGACTGTTTGCATGAATGAGGCCTATAACGGCATCTTTAAGTTCCTTTTCTGAATAAGGGATTTCGATGCGGTATATTTTAGAAGAATCTCTGAGACGTTTGATATGTTCGTCAAGAAAAAGCACTGCCGATCCTTTTAGGGTTTCATAGCAGCGGATTCCTTCAAAAGTAGATGAACCGTAGTGGACAACATGTGACAGAATGTGGATTTTTGCGTCAATCCAGTCAATCAGTTCGCCGTTCATCCAGATTTTAGCAGTCTTGTTCATGGCGCAGGCGTTGGGTGTTAAAACATTACCAGAATTACACTCAAAGATAGCTTGTTTTGAGTTTTTTAAAAGGAAGTGCAGGCTTTTTTCTTCAGATTTAGAACGATTGGAACTCTTTCGAGATCAGAAAAGAGGAGTTTGTAGAGGTAATAACAGAGGCAATATTTCAGGATACATACCCCCGATGCCCAGTGTGCCGGGGGTATGTATATCCAGTTAAACTACTGATTAATATATTCTTTCGTAAACTCCTTCAACCTCACGAAGAATAGGCTCGAAAATTGCTGGGCTTCGTCCGAAGCAGATACCTAGCGATTCATACAATGCGACATGTTCGAGATCGACATGGCGTTGAACGATAGCCTTACTTGATTCAATAAACTCGATCTTGCGACCCTTAACTTTTGAAACTGTTACACCTGTCTTGCCCTCAAGCAGCAGCAGAATGGCAGAAGCACCTGCTTCAAAGCCGAAATTAATGTCATATGCCGATGAGTTGCCAGAACGGACAAGGTGACCGGGATGGATTTCACGAACTTCAGGAATTTCATAAATCCCTTCGACGAACATGCCGGTTTCTTTCATAAAAATAGGCATTGCAGGATCAGCTTTCATTCTTTTCTGAATTTGCTGGCAGGTGAATTTTCCTGCTCCTGCAAGCTTTTTATGCCCAAAAGCGTCAATACCAGCTGATTCATCAACAATATCGGTGCCATCGGCATTTTTCAAGCCTTCAGCGACTACAACAGTGTAGGTTCCACTATGGACATCGCTATCTCGTATTCTGCGGGTAAATCGTTCAGCAAGATGTTCGTAAACGATATCCCAGTCAACAGGAATTTCAGGAATAAGAATACAGTCAGCTTCAGCAGCTATACCACTTCTAAATGCGGTATGACCGGCGTATCGGCCGAATACTTCGGTAACAAGTACCCTGTTATGGGTTTTGCCGGTTGTTTTCAGGTCATGTACAAACTGGGCAATACGGTTGATGGTTGAATCGCCGCCTACCGAATACGTCTGCAGGTCAAGATCCATTGTTTTCGGAGCATGGATGCATTGAATGCCATTTTGATTAAGATCAACCATCACACTGCCTGAATCATCGCCACCACTGATAACAAGAGCATCAAGTTCAAATTTTTTCATACCGAGCTTGATACGGTTGTACTTTTCAGGATTGCTGATGGCCTTGATTTTAACCCTCGAATGTCCAGCTTCGGAACCGGCAAAACTTGCGTCGAACCGATCAAGACGATCCTGGTCAAGACGGACAATGGTCTCTTGATCAATAAGGTTGTAAAGCCCGGCATAGCCGTTTGGAATGATATACAGTTCAAGGTCTTTTGATAAAGCCATCATAGCCGCACCTTTAAGCACAGCATTAAGCCCTCCACAATCTCCGCCACTGGTAAGAATGCCAATTTTTTTCACAAGTATGCTCTCCTATTCGATGCTGACGTTAGTATTTAATGTTCAAAATTATTTATTTGTCAGGAAATATTCTATCCTGCTTCTGGCAGATAAAATAGATTATTTGCGTGATTTTTCAACATCAAGCTTCAAATAACAGCTCATTTTCCTGCAATAACCTGAATTGCAAATTATGTTATGAATTACCTGGATCAGGTGAGGATCGCCTTTGTGCATCTTAGAGAAAGAAAACGCCAGACCATTCTCACTGCTCTAGGTGTTGCTGTTGGTTCAGCTATGCTGGTGACTACCATTTCAGTATCAAGGGGTTCGTCATCCAATGTTATTGCTAAAGTCATTGACACAGTACCGCATGTATTGATAAGTGCCGAAAGGGTTGTTCCTCTTGTGCCCGAAAATATTGTCAGCAAGCAAAGAGGAAGGGTTGCAATGGTAACCAAAAATATTAATCTTGACGAGCAGCAGGTTATCAAAAATTATACAGGGGTTGTCGAAAGCATCCGTCGGGTCGAAGAACTCAGAAGCATTTCCCCGTTTGTGCTCAGCAAATTGTTAGCTCGCAATAAAACTCGTTTTACACCGTGTGTTACCCGTGGGGTTGTTCCTCATCTTGAAGCTGAAATTGCCGGATTGCAAAAGAATCTGCTTGAAAAAAACTCTCTTGAAGAATTGGCTTATACTCCGAATGGCATTCTTGTTGGTGATCTTTTGGCAAAAAAACTCAATGCGGGATATCGAGACAGGATAGTGCTTGTTACAAAAAACAGTGAAGAATTTCCAGTAACAATAGTGGGTCGATTCAGCAGCGGGTTTAATGCTAAAGATGAGCGGGAGGCATACGTAAACCTGGCTTTAGCCCAGAGGATGGAGGGAATATCCTCTAATTCCGTAAGTGGAATCGGTTTGAGAACAGCCTTTGTTGAACGAGCAAGTCTGACCGCAGCAAAAGTGCAGACACTCTCTGGATATAAAAGCGAGAGCTGGGATGAGACGAACAGAAATGTTATTGAGTTTTATAACAGAAACGCAATGATTACGCTTGTTCTGGTAGGGTTTGTCTTTATTGTTGCCGGTCTTGGCGTATCATCGGTCATGACAACGGTGATACTGCAAAAAGTCAAGGATATAGCTATTTTACGCTCAATGGGGATGGAGGGAAGGAGCATTACTCGTATTTTTATGCTTGAAGGGTTTATGATTGGAGTTCTCGGGGTAATAATCGGTAGTCCTTTCGGGCATGTGATTTGTCATCTCGTTTACTCAATCCGCTTCGAGGCCAGTACTGCGGGAGTATTGAAAAGCGATAGAATAAACATTATTGAAATGTTCGATGCCCATCTTATTGTAATTGTGTTCGGTATCCTGATAGCTGTACTCTCTTCCTGGAATCCTGCAAGAAAGGCTACGCGTTATATGCCCGTCAGAATTCTCAGGGGTGAAGTTGGTGCTTAAATAGTGCGGATAATGCATACCGCATGTGCAGCAGCACCTTCTTCCCGTCCAATATATCCGAGTTTTTCATTAGTGGTTGCCTTGACCGATACTGTCCCAATATCAACACCGAGACAGCGAGCAATGTTTTTACGCATTTCGGTAATGTAGGATGCGATTTTTGGTGCTTCAAGAAGCAGCATGGCATCCACATTCATTGTCTGGTAACCATGCTTTGCAAGAAGTTTTCCTACATGTTTCAAAAGAATCATGCTGTCAATATCTTTGAAATCCGGACTGGTATTCGGAAAGTGCAGACCAATGTCACCCAGTGCTGCGGCACCAAGCAATGCGTCGCTCACTGCATGAAGCAGTACATCAGCATCGCTGTGGCCGTCGAGTCCTTTGTTCGAGGGGATATGAACTCCGCCAATCACAAGCCTTCTGCCTTCAAGAAAAGGGTGTACATCAATACCAATTCCAATACGCATGGTTAATACTTTTTAGGGTTACAACAGCAGATTCCAAAGATAGAATAAATCAGCAAGAATCAGAATTGGATTGCTGAAGTGTTTAAGAAAAGCCGTAAAATTATAATCTGACTTTTTCTTGATTGTTGCATGTTAAATAATAGGTATAAAAAAAAAACTAGGAAATTTTCATAGCCTGTTGATGGGGAGGCGTTCTATGATATTTTCACGATTACAGCGATTTTTTTGGATGTGTGCAGGCACTTCAGTTACCATAATAGAAAAATACCCTACTGAGCACAGCAAATATTTTGGTATAGGGGCTACCATATTTTTTACAGCCCTTTTCGCCGCTTTGTCAGGCGGCTATGCACTTTACTTTGTTTTTGCGGGTAGTTCTTATGGGGAATTTTCGTCAATCCTGTTTGGTATAATCTGGGGGTTGGCCATTTTAAATCTTGATCGTTCTATTGTTTCAGGCATCAAAAAAAACACCAAAGGTATGAAGCAGTTTTACCAGGCTTCTCCACGGTTTGTTTTTGCAGTGCTTATAGCGCTTGTTATCGCCCGCCCCCTTGAATTGAAAATATTTGACAAAGAAATCCACGAGCAACTCAAGACCCGCTATTTATCGGAGCAAAATGAAAGGATTGTCAAGGTTCAACAGTTATTTACAGAAAAATATGCGCTTGAACTTTCGCAGATTAAAACATACCAGGAAGAGTACGACAAGTTGAGCAGTGAGGTTAACCGGTTACGTGAAGAATTAAAGCGGGAAGTTTTCGGATTCAGGACCTCTACAACATCCGGCGTGGTAGGATATGGTACCTATGCCAAAAATAAGGAACTCGTTGTAATAGCCAAACAGACTAGGCTCGAATTTCTTGCCGCTCAACTTTCCGAACAGCAAGTAAACTTGAATCGGCAGAAAACCGCAGAGGGAATCAACAATCTGACGATGCTGACTGATGATAAACTTGACATAAAAGCCTCACGTGCAGGATTTGCTGACCGGAACTGGGCTCTCAGCGAGTTGACTCATGCGCGAAATGATGTCAGTAAATCATCAGCAACTGCAATTTTATGTATAACCCTGCTTTTTGTTGTATTCGAATGTGCACCTCTCATTGTAAAGCTTCTTGCTGAAGTTGGTCCTTCAGACGTAGATATAAAGGAATCCGAATCTCGAATTATTTCACAACTGACCAATACATCCTATCTTTCGCGTAATAGAACCGTGCGCGAGTACAGATTTTTAGGTTCAAAATTTGGAGGTAGAAGGGCAAAAAAATTTGTTTCAAATAAAAGAGGATGGGGACGATACCGTTAAGCTGTTAAAAGGCTTCCGCTGTATTCACAGAGAGGTGTCGCTCCAGGATCAGAAAAAAATTGTTCAATGGCTACGGCCACCTTTTCGCCAATATCGGGATAGACAAAGTTCATAGTGCCAATCTGCACAGCCTTCGATCCGGCAAGAAGAAACTCCATTGCATCTTCAAACCCGGCAATACCTCCCATTCCTACAATCGGAATGGTGACAGCCTTAAAAACTTCCCAAACTTTTGCCAGAGCAATGGGTTTTATTGCGGGTCCCGAAAGTCCTCCAGTAATATTTTTCAACAGAGGCCGTCGGGTTTTATAGTTAATAGCCATACCGACAACAGTATTGATGAGTGAAACAGAATCAGCGCCAGCCTCTTCCGCTGCAAGGGCTATAGAGCTGATTGAGGTAACGTTAGGCGTCAACTTTATCATCAAGTGTCTCGGGGTAATTTTGCGAAGTTGAGAGACTATTTCATAGGTTGCATCCCGGCTGACCCCCATAATCATGCATTCACCTTTCACGTTAGGGCAGGAAAGGTTGATTTCATAACCGTTAAGACCATCAACATCATCAAGCCGCGATACTATTTCGCAATAGTCATCAACTGACCGACCTGCAATATTCACAATGATTGCTGTATCGAGCTGTGTAAGAAAGGGGACTTTATCGATAATGAAACGTTCAAGTCCCACATTGGCGAGACCAATGGCATTAATCATTCCTGAAGGAGTTTCCGCAATACGCTGAGGGGGATTTCCTGATCTGGGTTCAAGGGAAATTGCTTTGGTGACCAAGGCCCCTATTTTGGACAGGTCGCAGAGTTGATTGAGCTCTTCACCGTATGAAACAGTTCCAGAAGCCAGAATTACCGGCGATTTCAGATCAAGTCCTCTGCCGAGAGATACTGCTGCCGCGGGACTGGGGTTGAGGGTTTGGTGTTTGCTCATGTTCTTCAGCGCTTGACTAAAATACCTGAATAACGTTTTATTAATCCTGCGTCTTTTTTATCCCTGTCGGGCGATAGCCGTGGCAGGGATAAAAAGAGGATGCGGTCAGTTCGACGTGCATCAGTTCCGAACTATTTTCTGTTCAGATAGTAGCAGGTCGCATAGTCCTTTACCATTCTGTGGGTATTGTAAACCGGTGCAATGGTTGCAATCGCATTACGTATTTTTTTAATCCACTGTAAAGGTATGTTCATCTCGTTACGTTCGTAATATGCAGGGATAATCTGTTTTTCGAGAACAGAGTACAACTGCTCTGCATCGAAACTATCCTGTTCTTCACTGTTTTCAAAAGATTCACCATTACCAATGGCAAAACCATTATTGCCATTATAGGCTTCAGGCCACCATCCATCAAGGACGCTGAAATTCAGGCCCCCGTGAAGTACAGTTTTTTCACCCGAAGTACCGCTTGCTTCCATTGGTCTGACTGGTGTGTTTAACCAGACATCAACGCCCGCCACCATACGCTTTGCAACACCAAGGTTGTAGTTTTCAAGGAAAACAACCTTGCCACTGAATTCTGGTCGGCGTGAGTGGTGAATTATCTGTCGGATATAGTCTTTTCCCGCATCATCATGCGGATGTGCTTTTCCGGCAAAAACTATCTGCAATGGTCTTGAAGAATGATTGATAATTTTGTCAAGTCGTTCAAGATCTCTAAAAACAAGTGGAGCGCGCTTGTATGTAGCAAAACGTCTTGCAAACCCTATAGTAAGAACATCAGGAGAAAACGTATTGGTTTTTGAACGCAACGCATCGTATTCACTATAGATGGAATTGGTATGCTGGTGAAAAAGTTGATTGCTCAGATATTTGTCCATGAAGTCGATAAGATTGCGTTTCAGGCTGTAACGCAGTGACCATAGCTCCTCATCCGTGACTTTTGCCAGAACGGCTTCAGCGGTCTCGGTTGAGAGGCTCATATCGTCAACACTACCGGTAAATTTTTTCCAGAAATTGTCAGTATGACCGCTCGTCCAGCTGCTGGCATGGATGCCATTGGTGATATGACCGATAGGAACCTCAGAAACCTCTTTGCCTGGAAATAGGTGCTGCCACATAGTGCGTGAAACTTCTCCGTGAAGTTTGGAAACGCCGTTTGCAGCTCGAGACAGATTCAGGGCAAGCACCGTCATGGTGAAAAGTCCGTATATATTACTTTTGTCTTCTGATCCAAGCTTCATCAGGTCATCGAAGTTCAATCCTATTGTGGTCAGGTATTTGTCAAAAGTGTAATGCATCATGTCACATGAAAAGCGGTCATGGCCGGCAGGAACAGGGGTATGCGTTGTGAAGACGCAGAGTGAACGGACAGTTTCTATTGCTTCTTTTTGCGAGACTCCCTTGCTAAGCTCTTTAGCGAGCAGTTCGAGCGTGAGAAATGCGGAGTGGCCTTCGTTCATATGATAGACAATCGGTTTTATGCCGATTTGGTCAAGAAGTTTCACACCCCCAATACCGAGAATAATTTCCTGATTTATGCGCATGTTCTGGTCGCCACCATAGACTCTGCAACAGATATCGCGATAGTGTGATTCATTGGCCGGAATATTAGTATCAAGCAGAAAAAGTGTTGCTCTGCCTACTTTGAGTTTCCAAGCCTGTGCAAATACTTCACTTTGAGCAATATTGACCGAAATAATCAGATCATTGCCGTCAGGGTCTGTTACTTTTTCTATAGGGAGGTTTTCTGAAAGTTGAAGAGGATAGTCCTCTTTCTGCCAACCGTCTTGATTGAGGTTCTGGCGAAAATACCCTTCTTTATAAAATAAGGTGATACCTATAAAGTTAATGCCCAGGTCACTGGCCGATTTCAAGTGGTCACCAGAAAGAACACCGAGTCCGCCTGAATAAATTCTAACGCTCTCATGAATACCGAATTCCGCACTGAAATAAGCGACAGGATTTTCAGTAATTTCTCTGGCGTTATTTGCTGCCCATGTATTCGTATCGTTAAGGTAGGCAGTAAAGCGAGAAAAGGCCCGGTCTATTTTGTCGCCCAATTCTCCTATACATCGAGCTTCCAGTTCATCATTGGATATATGCCGTAAAAGCTCTACGGGGTTGTGATTATTTCTTTCCCAAAGCAAGGGTGAAAGCTCTTCAAAAATTTGTTTTGCTTCTGTATCCCACGACCACCATAAATTTCTGGTCAGTGCTTTAAGGGATGTTATTTTTTTTTGCATAATTGTAAAGGATGGATGATTGCTTTACTGCAACAGGTTGATGAAAGGCTTTATCTTAATGCTTTAAGGCTAACGAACGCCTTTCATTATTGGAAGAAAAAGTCTATAAAAATTAAAATAATGTACGTAGTGTCAATCAATTTACTGTTTTAGAATCGAAAACAGAAAGAACCAGAGAACGCCACACTCACGCGGTGACAAAATACAAATACGGTACAAAAAGCATAAAAATAATTGATTTCTCATTCTGTTCGACTGCATACATCGAGCTGAATTGAGCTCGTAACAGCGCTATATTATTGTGTTTACATTGATATAATTACAGATTAGAATGTTTGGCAAAACCTCAGGCTATTTCAAAATATTCGTATCATCTTAATAAACCCTGAGTACATAGATCTATTTTTCCTTTAAATTACCTTCCCTAATATCCCCTGTATGAAAACACAGTTTAGTCCAAAAGGTCTGCTGATCTTGATTTTCACAGCTATAGCAATGAACTGTAGTTTTGTTTTCAATGTTGCAGCCAAAGAAAGACCGAGCATCTCAAGGCAGTCAGGCATTGCTTCTGTAAGCGTGCCTCAGATTAAAACAATCGGCATAATAGGAGGAGTCAGTTGGGTTTCTTCGCTGGAATATTATCGTCTCATGAATCAGATGGTCAGAGATAAGCTCGGGGGTTTGAATTCAGCTCAAATCCTGATGTATTCAATTGAGTTTGGAGAATTCTCAAAAGAGGAACGGCTGGCCGAGAAGGGAGACTGGAGGCCACTGAGAAAAATAATGATCGATGCGGCTCAACGGTTGAAAAACGGTGGTGCGGATTTTATTGTCATAGCCTCTAACACTATGAACTCAAGTGCCGAAGATATCCAGGATAATGTTAAAATTCCTGTCCTGCATATCGCTGATGCAACAGGCCGAAAAATTAAAGAGAAAGGCCTCAATTCCATAGTACTACTGGGTACGAAGTACACAATGGAAAATAATTTCTATAGGGACCGTCTTGAGAAAAACTATGGTCTCAAAGTTATTCTGCCGAATCAGGCAGAACGCAACTATATCAACTCCGTGATTTTTGATGAATTGTGTGCCGAAAAAATAAATAGGGAATCCAGGGATCACTTCATCTACATTATCAACCGCCTCTTGAAAGAAAGCCGTGCAGAAGGTGTTATACTGGGGTGTACAGAAATTCCTCTTCTGGTCAAGCAGGAAGATGTAAGTGTTCCGGTTTTTGATACGACCGCAATACATGCTGAAGCCGCTGTAAAGTATTCCCTTGGTGAAAAATAAGAGAAAAAGCCCCATTGTGTGAAGGGGCTTTTTCACGTAATGGAAATACTTACTTTTTCGGCGTGATGGCTGATGTGATGCCCGTTACAACGCTTTGGATGAGCTGGATAGCTGCGTTTGCTGTACTTGTGACGATTGTTGCGCAGAGATTGACGCAAGACTGAGCGATAGAAGTGGCTACATTGAACCCTTCACCCAAGGTGTCAGCCACATTCTGGATTGGATTGCCAACCGCTATGAAGAGGTCGGAAAAGATGCCATTGTTGTCGTTTGCCATAGCTGAATGTGTGTTTAAAAAAATGAAGATTTTTGAAAATTTGTACCACCCAATTCAGAAAGAACTTTATAAAATAAAGATACTGAAAAAATCAAAGATTTGTATCTTCGCAAGATTACTCAATTGTATGGCTAAAATAGGAATGCCAATTGTTTTGTTTTTACATCCGTACTGGTACCAAAATGAGATGATTATAATTGATAAGAGAGCGCTATCGAGTTTTAACGCATTCTGAAGATATCAGTTATAAGCCACTTACTCACTAGGCTTCCTTTTATAAGCGTGATCTACCTGATGAAATTTGTATAAATTTTGGTAACTGTTGCCGGGTTCGGCAGTGTTGCTTTTGTGACTTCACGCATTTTGAGCAGCCATGCCATATTGCGACCAAGTACATCCATAATCTGCAATCCTTCTTTATCCTGTAACGCTTCACCCGGGGTAGTACCATGGGCAATATTCCAGTAATTTGAGGTTGCAAGAATCATCTCTGAATAGGTCAGATAATGGTTCAGGCTGTCAAATGTTGTAGAGCCTCCTGTACGGCGAACGGCAACTACAGCAGCTGCAACCTTCTGGCGAAACAACCCACCATTACTTCCCGCGACATAAAAAGCCCTGTCAAGAAAACATTTCATAGTCCCCGCAATGCCGGCATAATAAACAGGTGATGCCAGAATGAGGCCATCAGCAGTTTTAATCTGCTGAATCCAGTCATTTACCGGATCGTTGCTTATACTGCATTTTTCATCTTTGTTTTTGGAGCATGTCCCGCAAGCCAAGCACCCCCTTACGGCTTTATTTCCAACATGAATAATTTCAAACTCAATGCTGTTTTCCAGCAATTGCTTGCCAACGCCTGTCAGCGCGTGAAAGGTGTTCCCATTCTCTTTTGGGCTTCCATTAATCGCTATAACCTTCATATTTTCTTGTTATACCCTGTGTATCGATATTCATTATGTATTTCAGAAAACCGGTTAGAGGGTCATTGACACTGCTTATTTCAAGCAGCATAATCTTCAAAAGCTTACACGGTATATTACAAATTATATGCTTTTTAAAAGATGTTTTCTGCTATCACCGAAAAAAAAACATCAATCAATGAAGCTAAAGTGCACGGTAACAAAGGCTTAAGCTAACGTACTTCTCTCCAGTTGGATCAACTTCCCGTAATTCAATTGTGGACAGCCAGTTTTTGACCAAGTTTCCGGGCCTTAATAATGATTCTCTTGCTCAGTTCTTGATGCTGTTGTTGTGCCGCAAGCCCAATAAAGAGCGTTCCGATTGTTTTTGCACCCAGCATATTTGCTGCAGATTCAAGTCGTTTCGTCACATCTCCAGTCAATCTGGCAATTATACCCGGGGCAGCTGAAGATGCAACAAGTACCGCTCGTTTTGATTTTTCAGGACGACGAGCCTTTGGGCCTGGGGCACCCCAAGGCCAGTAAGCCGTACAGACAAGACGTTCAATAAAAGTTTTCATCACAGCTGTGACAGTGCCTGCATTCATAGGTGATGCAAGAATAATTGCATCTGCATGATTCACTTCCTGCAAAAGAGAGGTCATATCATCATCAAGGACGCAAACTCCAAAGTGGTCGCCAGCTACCTGGGTACAACTTCGGCAGTTTGTACAGAATGCTAGATTTTTATCAATCAAAGTGATTTTACGGGTCACAGCACCTGCCTTTCCTGCTGCGGATAGGATTTCGTCGACCGCTCGTTCGATAATGCCCGCTTTTCTGTAGCTCCCGACTATTGCGAGTATGTTTACAGGAGTATCCATCGTTTTTTCAAGGAATTTTCGGTTTTGGATGGAAATTACTCATTATACAGCATATGCTCAAATATTGTTATTAACCAGTATTTCAAAAGTTAACCAAGCAAAAAAATCATTGATGTTTGCCTGATAAAAAAGTCAAGGATTTGGCTGTCCGATTCATAAAAATCAAACGATCATCATATAACTTGAAATGATATATACCATATTGAGCAAAGTTTGTATATAATCCTTCAAATTTGCTTATGAATCCTACATTGATACTGCAATACTCATGAAATCATCAGTTACCATCCGCAAAGATTTATCCATTCTGAAAATCGAAGAAGGTGTATTTAATATTTGTCATGAGGATCCGTTTAATTCTGTTGTTGCAGATCTTCTTGCCAAGGAGCAGAGTAAAAATCTGCTTATCGATTTTTCCCAGGTAAAGGCCATTGATGCCAGTGTAATTACTTCCATACGATTTGCTCAGGAGTTTGCAAACAAAAACGGTGGTATAGTTATCTTTGTTTCGCTCTGCAAACCAATTAAGGATCTTTTAAAACTTCAGGATCTTGACAGGCAGCTCAATATTTTTTCTTCCGTTAATGAGGTTATGACCCTTATCGCCCCTGATGTAAAAGGAAAAAGAGCAGGGCGTGTGAAAAAAAAGATCCACTCAGCAGAAATTATTGATGAAATTGACCTTGCTGTACTTGAGGTTATTGCCATACCGGATATTCATGATGATGAACTTGACGAGGATCTTGATACTCAACTGATTCAAACAGATGATCCTGTTTTGATAGATGCTCCAACTGAAAAACTACATGGCACAAAAAAACGAGGCCGACCAAAATCAACCGCACCATTAAAAGCTCAATAGTTAATGAGCTGAACGTATTATTAAACAATCATAATACCAGAGTTGAAACTTATCTTTCGATGTTGCCTTTTTGCTTAACGTTCAATTGCTTGATGCAGTCATGACTGATATATTTTGGATTATTGACTTGAGTAGAGACTGGATAAAGAGCAAGTGCTCCGTCCTTGGAAGGCACCAATAATTTTCTGGTATCCGTTACATCAGCATTCAGCCATGATTTCCACTGTTCAGGCTCAAGGATAATCGGCATACGATCGTGAACAAACTTCATCTCATGATTCGACGCTGTGGTTACAATGGCGCATGATACAATTGGTAACTCATTTATTTCCTGTGCCTGCCAACTATCCCACAGACCGGCAAAAGCCATAGGCTTGCCGTCTGCCCGATGAATGTAGTATGGTTGTTTTTTATTCAATCCTTCAGCTTTCCATTCATAAAATCCGCTGGCAGGGATAAGACAATGAGTCCTGTTCAACATGTGCCTGAAGTAGGATTTTATTTCTAGAGTTTCTGTGCGCGCGTTGATCGGTCGCACTTTAGGCATTCCTTTCACCCAATGAGGAATTAAGCCCCAGCGGCCCAGTTTGAGGGTGTACCTACCATTGTTACACTGCAACATGACAATATTTGTTTCGGGAGTAATATTGTAGCTTGGTGTAAAGTTTAATGCTTTCTTATCACCAAAAGGAATTTCGTACTGCCGAAGCTGTTCTATAAAATACTTGAGTTCAAAAAAACCGAATCGTCCGCACATGGAGTTAAGACTTTTATCGTTAGGAGCTATCAGAGCTCGCTGGATCTCAATTGCAATAAATCAGTGAACCAGTTCTTCGTTTATTACGTTGATAACGTAACTTTTATTTGTTTTTCAGTCAACCGATTATACCTAATATCATTTTTCTCAATTAACACTCGGGTCTACCAGTATCCATTTATTACGCTTGACTTCGTTCGTTTTTTGTTACAAAACAGGGTACAAAAGTTATTAACTTGATGCCGCATAAAGTTAGGTAAGGTTAATTGTATTTTTTTAACGTCTCCTTTACGTAGCATTGAAATTGTAAGTATTGAAAACCGCAAGTCTGTAAAAAATTGATTACTGGGGCAGTAAAAATAGCACATATATCGGACCTGCACATTTCCGGCATGCAGGATCGTAAGCAACTGAGGGATTTTGATCGTCTCCTTGATCATTTCAATACTGAAGGATACGATCATCTTGTTATTTCTGGTGATCTCAGCAATAATGCCAATACAAGTGACTGGAAGATTATCAGGGAAAAACTTGAGGCCCATGGTTTGTACCATTGGGACAAAACCACTGTTATTGCCGGTAATCATGATCTGATAAATCTTGAAGAGGAATTACGGTTTTATAATGCTCTGAATCCCCTTCCAATCGTTCGAAAAAAAGCATTTGACCGCAAAATTAAGGAGTTTTGTGTTTTTTTTCAGGAACTGATTACTGGAGAAGACCGGGGAAGTAAAACGTATCCATTCATAAAAATAATCAATTATTCGTCGGTAAGGATAGCCGTGATCGCTCTTAACTCAGTGTATCCGTGGTACCCTGCCGATAATCCCCTTGGAGCAAGAGGTTCTGTCAGCGTTGGTCAGTTACATGCTTTAAGCCAGGCTGGTGTCCTTGCTTCTCTTACAGAGTGTTTTGTTATCGGGTTATGCCATCATGCCTATAAGGTATATGGTACGGATTCTCCAATTGACCAGGCTTTCGATTGGACTATGGAACTCAAAAACCGTGAGGAGTTTCTTGGAGCCTTAAAGGGGATTCACGCAAAAATGGTTCTGCATGGTCATTTTCACCGGTTTCAGTCCTACGAGGTTAATGGTATAACTTTTATTAATGGAGGTAGTTTTCGATACAACTCTCGTTGCTATAGTGAACTGGTAATAGAAGGGGAAGGGAAATTTACTCAGCAGTTTCTTACACTTCCATCAATATAAAATCAAAAGGGGATGCTCTTAAATGAGTCAGCAGCCCCCTTTGCGTTTTAGAATTAAGCGGTATTGTTCAGTTCTGCCCCCTTCGAGCAAGCTGGCGGTCCATCATTATCAAAGCATGTCCTTTCTCGCCGGCCATTTTCAGGGTTTCAAGGATTGATGAGGCGGTGGCTTCTTCTTCTACCTGCTCTCCAATAAATTCATGTAAAAGCACCTGCGCGGCGTAGTCTTTTTCCTCCAATGCCAGTTCATAGAGTTTATTGATGAGGACAGTTATTTTTCGTTCGTGTTTAAGTACTTCCTCGAAAAGGGCTGTTGGTGATTTGAACTCCAAAATGGGCTGATCTATTTTCTGAAGCTCAACACGTCCTCCACGCTCATTAACGAATTTGTAGAGTTTCATTCCATGGCCAGTCTCTTCCTTGGTCTGAAGTTTAAGCCAGTGAGCAAATCCTGGAAGATTTTGTGATTCAGCATAAGCAGCCATAGAAAGGTAAAGATATGACGACGACAGCTCATGATTAATCTGATCGTTGAAAGCTTTTTCAAGTGCTTTGCTTAACATGGCAGATTCTCCAGAATATTGTGTTATTTAAAAAATAAGAAAGGTTTCAATTATCCCATTAAACATCGGGTTAATCCAAATAGTTTATCATTTCCTATGTGTTCTTTTGCATATAGTTCCTGATTCTTTCGGCATGATCGCTGTCTTCCTGGTTCAGCTGTTTGAAAATATTAGCCGAAAGAGAGTTGGTCGGACTGTCAAGAAACTGTTGAAAATGCGATTCACCTGCAGCCATTTCTAAATCAAGAGCAATCTGCAACGCACCGTTTCTTGACGGAAGGTTTGTTGCATACTGACTCATCAGTTCCGTAATTCTGGTGTTTGTATCGATAAGAGACTGCAGGTCTTTTGATAAGAGATTTTCAGGAAAAAATTCTGCAGGATGGGGCTGTTTTTTCTCCTGCTGAAGCAGTGACGCATGGCCTTGTTCCTCCATAGCCAACTCCCACCAGAAATCCTCATCTTCAGAAAAACTGTCGTGAAAAAAGCTGTAGAGTTTTGCAAGGTTAAGTTCCAGTTTTATTGACTCGTCAAGATGATTATGAAATGTTTCTGGCATGGTCAATACATTTTATTTTTCCGTAGGTTTTTACCGGTTCTCATTTTTATCCAAACGAGGAGTCTGTCTTAATTAAAGGCAATAATACCACCATTATAAATATACTCAGTTATCATTTACTGAGATGATTATTTTTCTCCCCTCAAAATTTTAAGGGGTTAAGGTTTGATACGATTCTGATTTAAAGATGTACCAGAATATGCTTAAAAAAATTGTTTCCGGTGGTCAATCGGGCGTTGACCGGGCGGCACTTGATGCAGCAATCGCAGTCTGTATTGATTATGGTGGTTGGTGTCCTAAAGGGAGGCGGTCAGAGGATGGAGGAATTCCTGAACGTTACCTGCTTCAAGAAACTCCTCATGCCGATTACAGACAAAGAACAGCGTGGAATGTAAGAGATTCTGATGGCACACTGATTCTTGTTCGTAACCGATTGAAAGGGGGATCCCGTTATACCTATGAATGCGCTATAAAGACTGAGCGTCCTTGCATGATCGTCCGCTTTGACAATATGCCGGCAATCGAATCAGTTATGCAGTGGATAATAAGGCACGCAATCGAAACTCTCAATATTGCAGGGCCACGGGCGACTTCTGATGTTTCAATCTATACTGAGTCATATCAGTTTTTAAAAGCCCTACTGTTATTGCAGGGCCTTGAAACATCGTAGTAAAAAGGTGTTGTATAGCCTTATTTGTCGCGGTAGGACGCGTATTCCTGAAGACTTTTAACGCCGAATTCCTGATGGCGGATACAGTCTATTGCTTGTACAGAAGCCTCAGCAGCTTCAATTGTGGTTACAAAGGGAACGTTGCTAAGCACTGACGCAGCCCCTATTGCTTCCTCATCATGAAGGGCTTTCTCGCCTCTTGGAGTATTTATGACAAAGTTGATTTTGCCATGTTTGATAATATCGAAAATGTTGGGTCGCCCTTCCTCACCTACCTTGAACACTTTTTTACACTCAATACCATTTTCTATTAAAAATTCGTGGGTGCCTGCTGTAGCAATCAAGTCGAAGTCCATGCGATAAAGTGCTTTTGCAATGGCCAGGATGCGCTGGTTTTTATCCTGATCGTTCACACTTATAAAAACTGCTCCTGAAAGTGGAAGCTGCATATTTGCTGCTTGATATGCCTTGGCAAAAGCTTCCGGAAACTCATCGGCAAGGCTCATCGCTTCACCGGTAGAACGCATTTCAGGACCAAGGTAAACACCGGACTTAACAAATTTAGAGAATGGGAAGACAGGTTCTTTAATAGCCATGTGTTTCATCCCGAGTTCATCACAATCTTTAAGATCGTATTCTTGACGAAGGTCGCTCAGTTTTTCACCAAGCATGACACGGGTCGCAATTTTTACTATAGGTATGGCAGTTGCCTTGCCTACAAACGGGACCGTCCGGCTCGCTCTTGGATTGACTTCGATAACATAGACACTCTCGTTCTGTACAGCATACTGTATATTCATCAGACCCACTACCTTCAGGTTCGTAGCCAGAGTCCGAGTGTAAGACTTCATGGTGGCTATGACATTCGGACTGATGTTGTGATAGGGAAGAATAGAGGTGGAGTCTCCACTGTGTATTCCTGCAGCCTCAACATGCTGCATGATGCCACTGATAACGCAGTCAGTAGTATCAGCGATGGCGTCAATATCAAATTCAACAGCTGTTTCCAGAAAACGGTCAATAAGTAGCGGATATTTTTCAGTAATAAAGAGTGCCTGATCAACATACTCTTTGAGCGAATCATCATTATAGACAATTTTCATTGCCCGCCCTCCGAGCACATAGCTTGGACGGACCAAAGCAGGGTAGCCGATTCTTTCGGTGATTTTTTTTGCTTCTTCAAAGCTGATAGCAGTCCCGTATTCGGGATGAGGAATATCAAGTTCTTCAAGAAGTGCCCCGAATTTTTTACGGTCTTCAGCAAGATCAATGCCTTTTGACGAGGTCCCGAGAATAGTTACACCGGCTTCATGAAGTTTTGCTGAAAGTTTCAAAGGGGTCTGACCGCCAAAGCTTACGATCACACCGAGAGGTTTTTCATGCTCTATGATGCGGATGGTATCCTCAAAGGTGAGAGGTTCAAAGTAAAGCTTGTCGGCTATGTCATAATCGGTTGAAACAGTTTCAGGGTTACAGTTGACCATGATTGTTTCATAACCGGCCTCTTTAAGAGCAAAGACAGCCTGTACACAACAATAATCAAACTCAATACCCTGACCGATCCGGTTTGGACCGCCACCGAGGATAATGACTTTTTTCAGATTTGAAGAAACAGATTCATTTTCCTCTTCGTATGTCGAATAATGATAAGGAGTTTTTGCATCAAATTCCGCAGCGCAGGTATCTACGGTTTTGAAGACGGATTCAACGCCGTAATGTTTTCTGAGTGCCCGAATGGTAGGTTCTGCCGTACTGAAAATATTGGCAAGCTGAAAATCTGAAAACCCGTTTTGTTTGGCTAGCAGTAGCTTGTCTTTCGGGAATTTCCTGGAAAGGTCAATAATCTCCTGTGTAAGGTCGGAAGCTTGGTTGGTCATGCAGTCTCGATAGTATTTAAAAAGCTTCAGAATATAGCTGTATTAAAGGTAACAATTCACCTTCTTAATAAAAACCGGTGCATTATACAAAAATGCTCTTGCTTCTCAAAGTTACCGGTCGTTACTCTCCAAGGTTCATTTTTGGTTCCTGAAAATGGGTCAAGATTTTTTACATTACACTCACATTGTTATACTATTTGATCTATTTGATTTGAAAAAAAGGATAATAACCATTAATGGATAAAAAGCATTTCGATACAATTGAAGATGCCGTGGAA
Source organism: Chlorobium sp. (assembly GCA_005843835.1). Classification (GTDB taxonomy): domain Bacteria; phylum Bacteroidota; class Chlorobiia; order Chlorobiales; family Chlorobiaceae; genus Chlorobium. The sequence continues at coordinate 18,860 of SZXZ01000086.1, read as the reverse complement.
GATATACGGCAGGGTAAACTTGTTATTGTTATTGATGATGAGGATCGAGAAGATGAAGGCGATTTTATTGGTGCTGCGGATAGGGTAACCACCGAAATGGTGAATTTTATCACCAAGGAAGCTCGTGGACTTCTCTGTGTTGCGATTACAATGGATCGAGCAAAAGAGCTGCAGCTTGATCCAATGGTTCAGCGAAATACTTCCCAGCATGAGACAAATTTTACGGTCTCTGTTGATGCACTTGCCGAAGGAGTTACAACCGGTATTTCAGTGTATGACAGGGCAATGACCATTAAAATGCTTGGTGACCCCAACTCAAAGGCAGACGATTTTTCCAGACCCGGTCATATATTTCCGCTACGGGCAATGGATGGTGGCGTTCTCAGACGTGTCGGACATACTGAAGCTGCCGTTGATCTTGCACGTCTTGCTGGATGCAGTCCTGTCGGACTGCTCTGTGAAATTCTTCACGACGACGGCAGTATGGCAAGACTACCCGAACTTATCAAGCTTAAGGCAAAGTTTGGATTAAAGCTTATTACCATCAAGGAACTTGTTGCTTATCAGATGAAACGCAACAAACTCGTGCACCGTGCAGTCGAATCGAGACTTCCGACTATTTTCGGGGAGTTCAGATTAATTGCCTACGAATCGTTTACTGACCAGCAGAACCATATGGCTATTGTAAAGGGCGATATTACTACTGATGATCCGGTTCTTGTAAGGGTTCATTCGCAGTGTGCCACGGGCGATACCTTTGCTTCTCTGCGTTGCGATTGTGGAAACCAGCTTGCTTCTGCGTTGAGAATGATAGAAAATGAGGGAAGAGGAGTATTAATATATCTTATGCAGGAAGGTCGAGGTATAGGCCTTATCAATAAATTGAAAGCATATAACCTTCAGGATGAAGGGTTTGATACTGTTGAGGCAAACGAAAAACTTGGGTTCAAGGCTGATCTTCGGGACTATGGTATCGGGGCACAAATTCTCAAGGATCTCGGAGTCAGGCGAATGAAGCTCATGACCAACAATCCGAAAAAAGTTGTCGGTCTTGAGGGGTATGGTCTGGAAATAGTTGAGCGAATTTCGCTAGAGATGCTGCCAAATCCTCTGAATCAAAGTTATCTCAATACAAAACGCGACAAGCTAGGCCACATGATTGGCTGTTCATGCGGCACTGATAAAACACACACTTCTACAACCGAAAACTTCCGTCAGGAAAAGGACTGAGAAACCGATGGATACCGAAATCCTTCAACTTCAGGATCAAGAGGTCTTTGAGGCTATTGCCAACGAAACCAGAAGACAAACTGAAACACTTGAGCTTATTGCTTCTGAAAACTTTACCAGTCGAGCAGTCATGCAGGCCTGCGGATCGGTGATGACCAATAAGTATGCCGAGGGCTATCCAGGCAAGCGATATTATGGTGGATGTGAATATGTTGATGTCGCTGAAAATCTCGCCCGTGACCGCGCTAAAAAGCTCTTTGGCTGCGAGTATGTCAATGTTCAGCCTCATTCAGGGTCAAGTGCAAATATGGCGGTTCTTTTTGCAGTTCTGAAACCTGGTGATACTATTATGGGTCTTGATCTATCGCATGGCGGACATCTTACCCATGGCAGTTCCGTAAATTTTTCAGGTCAGATGTTTGATGCCCATTCCTATGGTGTTGATCGCGAAACTGGTTGTATCGACATGAATAAAGTCGAGGAACTTGCTCTTAAGGTTCGTCCGAAACTTATAATTTGCGGAGCAAGTGCATATTCACAAGGTTTTGACGTCAAGGAATTCAGAGTAATTGCCGACAAGGTAGGTGCATTTCTGATGGCAGATATAGCGCATCCCGCAGGATTGATCGCCGCCGGGTTTTTAGGAAACCCGTTACCTCATTGTCATTTTGTAACCACCACTACCCACAAAACCCTTCGCGGGCCGAGAGGTGGAATGATTATGATGGGTACCGATTTCGAAAACCCTATGGGTATCACCATCAAGACAAAAACAGGTTCACGCCTTAAAATGATGTCTGAAGTAATGGACGCTGAAGTTATGCCGGGTATTCAAGGCGGGCCGCTTATGCATATTATTGCAGGTAAAGCAGTTGCTTTTGGTGAGGCATTGCAGCCTGAGTTCAAGGATTATGCAACTCAGGTTATAAAAAATGCATCAGCTATGGCTGAAAAGTTTGTGGATCTTGGTTACAATATCGTAAGTGGAGGTACAAAAAACCACTTGATGCTTCTTGATCTGCGGAACAAAAACGTCACAGGAAAAGTTGCCGAAAATCTTCTTCATGCAGCAGGTATTACCGTCAACAAGAACATGGTTCCTTTTGACGACAAGTCACCGTTCGTTACAAGCGGTATTCGCATCGGTACTCCTGCCATGACCACCAGGGGTATGAATGAAGATGACAGCAGGTCAATAGCTGAACTTATCGACAGGGTTATCTTGTCAGCTGAAAAGCCCAATGCCGATGATGTATGCCAAACTGTCCGAAAAGAAATCAAAGAGCTCTGCCTCAGTCATCTTCTCGAAGGATATGCGGTCTGATAGCGTTATGTTCCTTGTTTTTCGTTTGATTGATTGACATGAAAGCCCGCCTGCATTCCGAAAGATTACAGGTGGGCTTTTATCTGTATAGATTCAAATCGGGGAAACCTCAAGCTTTGTTGCTGATTTAAACAATCAGTTCCCTACTGGAGAGTTTTAAGGTAATGAGTTCAGCTGTTTTCAACTATTTTTGCAATCATCTTATCAAGATCCAGCGATGTTTTGCGGATTTTTTTATCCAGCACAATTTTCTCTTTCAAAAGCTCAATCTCCCTGTTTGAGTCATCTTCACAGCGGATTTTTTCTGTGAGAGTTTTTTTCTGATGGATCAAGGGCTCTAAAATGAGGTTTTTGAATGCATCCAGGAACATTAACAAACACCGTTTTGCATTTTCTGCGTGGACATCGGTTTGTTCCAGCCATTTATTGCTGACCGGAGGGTCCATCAATAGTCCTGATGCCAGATCCCTTGATTCCGGATTGCTGAACAGACTAATTTCAGTTGTAATATCGATGTGCTGCTCAGGATTGCCTGATGTGTCATGGTAACGACGGATCATGTGCGTAAAAATCTGCTGAGCCTCAAGGTGTGGCAATTCGAGCATCTCTTCATGGGATGCTGCAAATTCAAGCACAGTATTTCCATACGCTGTACTTTCAAGTAGGGCTTTTAAAAAGGTTTTTTCCAGCACAGAAATCTTTTTCGATAGTTGTTTTGGGGGCTGAATCGAAATACGACTTTCTTCAGCTGATGTTTTTTTTGCTTGGAGAGTATGCTCTTTTCCGAGGATCTCGTGCAGGGCATGCTGGCTGATAGATAGTTTTCCGGATAATTCCTGCAGATAAAGCTCCTGCTTGATTCGGTCCGGAATAAGCGCAATCGTATGGGCCATTTCTCTTATTGCTTTTGATTTTTTCTCGGGCTGTGAAAAGTTTTCTGTTTCCTGAAAAAAGCGGATTTGAAAGTCTTGAAAGGAAAGCATCGTTTCTTCTGAGAACTTCAGAAATTTTTCCCTGCCTTCACGCCGAACAAAACTGTCGGGATCATCACCGTCAGGAAGCATCACCATAAAGGGGGTAATGCCTTCTGTAAGGAGCGTGTCGAGACCGGTCATCATTGACTTTTTTCCAGCAGCATCAGCATCGTACATAAACAGCACGCGGTTTGTGTGACGTTTCAGGATTTTCGCCTGGTAACGGGTCAGGGAAGTGCCACATGAAGCTACAGCATTCTTTATTCCTGCCTGATGAAGCGCGAGTACATCCATGTATCCTTCAACAAGGATTGCCGTTTCACTCCGTCGGATTTCATTTTTTGCTATATGCAGTCCATACAGGAGTTTTGATTTTTCAAACAAACGGCTTTCAGGTGAATTCAGGTATTTTGGAGTTTGAGGGTCATCCAACAGGGTTCGCCCTCCAAAGCCGACAACCTGCCCCCCCACAGAAAAAACAGGAAAAATAACTCTGCTGCGGAATGTGTCGTACCAGGAATTTTTCTGTTTATTCTGTGTGACAAGTCCCAGATCGGAAAGATGTTCCTGAGGTATGCCTGCTCGCTTTGCTTCGTTAAAAAGAGTGTCCCATGAGTCTGGGGCATAGCCAAGGCCAAAGGATTTGAGGGTATTTTCAGACAGTGCTCGCTGGGTTACAAGATAGTCATGCCCGATTTTTCCTGACGTACTTTCCAGTGTTCTTTGGAAGAACATTGCGGCCCATCGAAGTGTGGTGGTACGACTGTCTTCAGGAACGGGGTTGAACTCTTTTTTTTCAGTAAATCGACTGATATCGATTCCTGTTCGCTTGGCAACAAGTTCGATTGCTTCAAGAAAAGATACTTTTTCCATTTCCATGACAAAAGAAAAGACGTTACCTCCTTTACCCGTCGAAAAACACTTGTAAATCTGTTTGTCAGGTGATACAACAAACGATGGGGTTTTCTCCTGTGTAAAAGGAGAAAGAGCCTTGAAATTGCGGCCTGAAGGCTGAAGTGTCAGGTAATCAGATATAATATCAACAATGTCAGCCGCATGTCGGACATCATCAATGATCGAATGAGGGATCATCTGCCTGATCTTTGACTTAAATATAGTTGCAGGAACACGTGTATTTTTCTTTTATAAAATCGATTAGTGTTTAAAAATAAGAAGCTTATTTACTAAATTTAACCCTGTTATTTATAAGTTGTTTTTTTATAGGGCGGTTGCATTCAAAGTTCAACGGTTTGGACTATTCCTGCAAGGGGCCTGCAAGGGGTGATTAATAGTTTAATAATGTATTACACACGCTACTCTACATCAACTTCACACTGCGGTTTAATAATACCTCTTTTTTCTTCCGGTCAGTCAAAACAAATAAGAGTTCTATGAAACATGGTTTTTTTACGGCTTTGCTCATTGCAATAACCTATTCGGTTTCCTTGGGATTTTATTTTTGGATGGGCAGCACTCCTCCGGGTTCAATGTTTCATGCCGTTTTTAACGGAGGGCTGGTAGTCTCTGTGCTTATGGCATTGATTCTGATGGTCGTTGCTTACACTGTGGAACGTATTATTGCTTTGAACAAAGCTTCGGGGAAAGGGAATATTCCGGAATTTGTTCATGGTCTCAAGCAGGATATTGATAACGGCTTTATTGATCAGGCCATTGCGAAATGTGACGACCATCAGAGCTCACTGGCAGCTGTTCTTCGCGCCGTACTTGACCGGTATAAAAAACTATCCCAATATAATGTGACCGATCGGGATAAAAAGATCAGCGAGATGGAAAAGGCCGTTGAGGAAGCTACGATTATGGAAATGCCTCTTTTGGAGAAAAATCTTGTATCGATATCCACTATTGCTTCAATATCGACAATGGTAGGCCTCTTGGGAACTACTCTTGGTATGATTCGCGCTTTTGCCGCTATGGCAACCAGCGGAGCTCCAGACGCGGTTCAGCTATCGCTGGGTATCTCCGAGGCTCTTTTTAATACAGCGCTTGGTATACTTGGCGGTATTATGGGAATTGTTGCCTATAACGTTTTTACAAGTCGGGTTGATAGATTCAACTATACCATTGATGAAGCTGCATTCTACATAATACATACTCTTGGAACCGGTAAATCGGAATAATAGCTGATGTCGAGAATCAAGGCAAAAAGGGTAGGATTCCGCATTGATATGACGCCGATGGTAGACGTTGCGTTTCTGCTTTTGACGTTTTTTATGCTGACGACAAAATTTCGTCCCCCCGAAATAGTACAGATCAATTTGCCTGCTTCACATTCGATACAGAAGCTTCCCGAGTCAAATGTTCTGACAGTGACAGTGAGTGCTCAAAACTCCTTTTTAATGGGAGTGTCTTCACAACAGTCACGAGAAAAAATATTTAACGCTGTTGTAATCCAAAAGCTTAAACATGCAGGACTTTCTTCAAAAGCTATTGCAGATTCTCTGAAACACTTCAAACTTGCTGAAAGCTTTCGTGTTGAGCGTGATGAGCTGGATAAATATGTCGTAATGGCGCGATTTGCTGATCCAAAGCTCCGTCCGGTTGTAAGGGCGGATGCTGGTGCTGGTTTCGAGGCAGTGAATTATGTTATCAAGGTTTACAAAAAAGCTAATCTGCTGACGTTTAACTTGATTACTGTTCTTAAAAGGGAGGTTCGCTGATATGGGTATAGTAGATTCTCCCAATGGACGTCGCAGCGTTAAAAAAGGAAGGCGAAAGTCAAAACGAATCGGGTTTCATCTGGATATGACTCCCATGGTTGATGTGGCTTTTCTTCTGTTGACCTTTTTTATGCTGACAACAACCTTTTCAAAATCCAATACCATGGAAATCAATATTCCACCGGAAAAATTGGAGGTTAAGGTTGCAGAAAAGAATGTCATGACTATGAGAATTGCTGGTGACGGGTTTGCGTATTGTTCTCTAGGTAATGAAGCGCCTAAAAAATTTTTGTTGTATGATGTTGCAGATACCCGTCAGCTTTCGTTAAGCGGAGACTTACGCAAGATGCTGAAGCAGCAGACTTCAGCTAATTTGAAAATGGTGATTGTAGTCAAGCTAAGCGATAAGGCGAAATACAAACAGCTTGTCGACATTATCGACGAGTTGAATCTCATGAAAATTGACCGCTTCAGCCTTGATGACTATACTGAGCTGGATGCGCTTGAAATAAAAAGAGCTGTTTAAGATTGCGAATAAGCAAAGGAGTTCGTTCACGTGGCTTCAAAAATTGAAAAAATACATCAGGAAACTTTCCATAAAAAAGCTCTTTCATGGTCGTTTGGTGAAGAGTATCTGGATACGGATTGTTTGCGGAAGTTACACTATGGCAATCTTGTGCTTCGTCGTCAGGCACATCTTTTTCTCAGTCATGGGGTAATTACAGCAATTGCTCTTCTGGCGTTTTTCTGGCTTATTACTGCAAATTGGCAGAGCATAGCTTCCTTGGCAGGATTTTTTGATAAGGATACGAAACCGATGGTTGAGTGCTATGAAGTTGTTACCAGTGTAACACAGCTTCCGCCACCCCCACCCCTGAATGCTCCAGAGCCAGTTGTTGTAACTCCTTCATCGGTGCCAGCACCTCCAAATGTCGGTAAAATAAAGCAGGTCAACCAGGAAGAAGTGCCTCGCGAACAGACTGTCGCTACACAGAAAGAATTAAAACAGGCGATCCAGACACAGGGGTCTGGTTCAGGTAGTGGCAGCGCATCTGGGGATGAAGTCCCGATGTTTATTCCTTGTGAAAAAATGCCCGGATTTCTTGACCAGAAAAAACCTGTCTATCCTGAGATGGCGAGAATCGCCGGGATTACAGGAAAGGTGTTTGTCAGTGTTCTGATTGGGGAAGATGGTCGTCCGGTAAAGGCAAAAGTTATGAAACGTGTACCTGCTGATTGCGATGTGTTTGATGCTGTTGCGATAAAATCTGTGATGGAATCAAAATACTATCCGGGTATTCAGAACGGCAGTCCTATCAAGGTCTGGTTTACTGTACCGATAAGATTTCAACTTGATTGAGTGTTCTGTTTTCCCCTTGAGACTTATATTCGGTATTGAAATAGCTCAAATACTTTTTCAGTAAACTACCCTTTCTATCGTCATTTACCACAAAGGGCAAAAACAGCAGCTTACAACTGATATTCAATCTGAAAAACAAAAAGACAGAGAGTATCAAGCAGCACGGCGGCAGGCTGAAGCATATGCTGCAGAAATAGAAGCACAGTTGAAAATTGACCCGGTAGCAGTGTTTCTTGGCAAGCAGCGGTGTGGCACTGATTTCATTCAGTATTTTAAAGAAGTTTCAAGCGAGGGCAGGAAACAGAGCACCCTTCATCCGGCTTTATGCTAACGTTATTAATGAAACCAGAGCGGCTACTATGTATATGATGCCTGTTTGGTAAACAGTACATTTTATAAACTTTTTTGAGAACCTATATTTGTGTAATGCCGGGGGATAGATGTTCTGACAGTCGATGCCGTAATAATTGTTTTAATGCGTAACTTAAAACAAGCATATAAACTTAAATGGATGGAGTATGAAAATCAAAGCATTGTTTATTATTGCGATTATGGCGGTTATGACCGTTTGGGTGAAAGACGCTAAAAGTGAAAATGCAAGTAAAGGGTATGATCTTTTCAAAAAAAGCGGAAAGAGCGGGGTTGCGTTTTTGAAGTACACAAGCTATGAAGAGTTGCGGGAAAAAATTGACCTGTTGCCTGAAAATGAAAAGTTAACTGATGCTAAAAAAGATAATTTAATTAGCGATATACCAAAAGGAGGGCAGTTTGTTCTTTTATATAATGGTTATGGGATTGGGGACAGTAGATTAAGGGAATTGACTATCGTTGTTAAAGATAAAGAAGGAAATGAATTACTTAAACGAATAAGCAATAGTCGGAGCGTTAGCCTTGATTTAGATAGTTGGCAGGGAAAAGACGTTTTATTCGTTCCATTCTCGATGCCGGACTACATTACCATTTATATCTTTAGATCGCATAGTGACGGAAAAATAGTCTATCGAATGAAAAAAGAGAAGTGACGTTTCACTAAGCATTCCTCGCCACTCTACAGGGGTTTATTCGAGGTGGAATATGATAACGGTCTGGTTTACCGTGACTATCAGCGTTCCAGTTTGATTCAGCCGCCAGTTAATTTTTATTTTTCGGCTGATAGAGTATAGCAAAGATTATCCATCCATAGGCAGCCACTAAAGTTATGGGGCTGACAAAAAGAGCGAAAAATCCGTCAACTTTTTTTTCGAGAAACATTATACCGTAGCTTCCGGCTATAACGAACACCCCAAGAGCTATCATGATATAGTTGACAGCTCGAAGGGGCATATCTGCTTTTTGTTCAGCAGTATTAACCTGCTGCTTCTTCAGTAAAGATTTCATCAAGTGCGTTTATACATTGTTGAGCTTCTTCAAAAGTGATTGTCAGAGGTGGCAGAAGCCTGATAACATTCTGGCTCGTTGCATTGATGACAATATGTTTCTGGAGTGCTTTTTCGACATAATACTTAGCCTCTCTGTTCACAGTTATGCCAATCATCAGCCCATATTGACGGATATCAAGAATTTGAGGATGACGGGTTGCCAGTTTCTGTAGCTTATCGAGGATCAGGCTTCCAGTGTTCTCGGCATGTTTCATAAGCTGGTCTTCCTCGATTGCATTAATCATGGCAATTCCTGCAGCGCATGCAACCGGGTTTCCTCCAAACGTAGTGCCGTGGTTGCCATACGTAAGGACATCAGCAACCTTTTCGCTACCGAGCACCGCAGATAACGGTAGGCCGCCACCAAGCGGTTTTGCGAGGCATACCATGTCAGGATCAGCATCAACATGCATATAACTGAAAAACTTTCCTGTTCTGCCGCAGCCAGCCTGAATTTCATCCGCAACAATCAAAAAATTGTACTTTAAGCGCAATTCTTTCAGTCGATCTATAAATTGCTGTGATATTTTGTGAATACCACCCTCTCCTTGAATTACTTCAATGAAAACTGCCGCCGTATTGTCAGAAACTTTTTCTTCGAGGTCCTCAATATCATTAAAGGAAATCATACCAGTACCGGGTAGCAGGGGATCGAATCCGTCGAGGTATTTAGCTTTCGCAGTAAGGGACATGGCACCGTAAGTTCTTCCATGGAAACAGTTGCTCAGCGACAGCACTTCTTTTTTATTTTCACCACCTGCCAGGCCGGCCCATTTTCGAGCCATCTTCATTGCAGCCTCAATTGCTTCTGTGCCGCTGTTAGCAAAAAAAACCTTTGAAAGACCTGAAAGGGAAAGCAATTTATCAGCCAACTCAAACTGCGTTTGCATCATAAACAGGTTTGATGCATGAATCAGTTTTGCTGCCTGTGAGCTTATTGCATGTACAAGTCGTTTATCACCATAACCAAGAGCGTTGACGCCAATACCGGCAATCATATCAAGATACCGGATTCCATTATCGCTGACCAGCCATACACCCTCACCGTGGGTGACTGCAATGGGGAAACGGGAATAATTATGAAAAAAAAGTTTCTGTTCGATTTCCTGGGTTATGGGCAGTGGTTTCATGCGTTTTTGTTCTTCAAAAGATTGTACTGGCGGAATATTACTGTTATAAATGATAGATTATAAAGATGAAACGCTTTCTGTTCAAACGTTATTTTGCCCTTCTTTCCAAACAGCAAAGACACGAATAAATCTCCAGATTCCATAAGATCCGGTCAGGAGAGCATAAAGTTTTATATCGTTGCTGTTCAAATTAGGTACGTTATCCGTAAAAAACAGGATATAAAGGGAAAAACTCACAAAGGTTATCGCTGTAAAAATGCCCAAGCCCAAGGATATGGCACTCTGTTTTATCATTCCCGCCCGTCTTTATCTGAACGGTTTGCACATGGGTCGGGATCAGGATAGAACCTCCACTCCTTGTTCACAATCAGGCGCGCCCCATAGCTGAATGTGAAATAAGACCATCCCCACTGCAGCAGTACAAAGACCCGGTGCCGGAAACTTGTCAGGAAGTAGATGTGGACTAGAAGCCAGGTAAACCAGGCTAAAATGCCATCAAACTTAATGCTTCCAAACTCAACAATAGCCTTGTTTTTTCCTATTGTTGCCATCTGTCCCTTATCCCTGTACCTGAATAGCTTTCTGGCTTTTGTTTTCAGATCAAGGACAATATTTTTTCCGATGACTCTTCCCTGTTGTAATGCAACAGGAGCCAGTCCCGGTAAAGGTATGCCGTTTTCTTGAACAAAATGAGCAAGGTCACCACCTACAAATATTTCCGGATGACCTGGAATGCTAAGGTCTTCACCAACGATGATTCTGCCAATCCTATCGGTTTCAAACCCTATCGTTTTGCCGATTTCTATAGCAGTGACACCCGCGGCCCAAAGTACTGTAGATGCTTCGATCCGTTCCTTGCCGATTTGTACCCCGTTGGTATCAACGTTACTGACCATGCTGCTTGTCCAAACCTGAACACCTAGCTTCTCAAGGGATCTAGTCGCTTTGCTCGCAAGTTCAGGAGCAAATGAACCAAGAATTCTTGGAGCAGCTTCGACAATAAAAATTCGGGTGAGTTTCGGGTCAATATTCCGATAAAATTTAGAAAGGGTATAGCGACTCATTTCGCCTATTGATCCGGCAAGCTCCACTCCAGTAGGACCGCCACCAACAATTACAAATGTCAGCAATTTTTTGCGTTCTACGGGATCTTTTGTTCTTTCAGCACGTTCATAGGCTTCCATGACCCTTCTGCGTATCTCTTTCGCTTGTGCAAGAGTTTTCAGTCCGGGCGCAAACTCTTCCCACTGGTTGTTACCAAAATAGTGATGTTGCACACCACAGGCAAGAATCAGGTAATCGTAAGGGATGTCCCTGAAATCGGTAATAACGATTTTTTTCTCGATATCGACATTGTTTACAATACCCTTGAATACCGTTATATTCTGGTAATTTGCAAGCATGTTCCTGAGTGGAGCCGCAATATCGCCCTCTCCAAGTGCTGCCATAGCTACCTGGTAGAGTAGAGGTTGGAACAGGTGGTAGTTTTTCCTGTCAATAAGAGTAACCTCAATGTCTTTCTTATTGCCCAGGATTCTGGCCGCATTAAGCCCTGCAAATCCGCCGCCAACAATTACAACCTGCTTTTTCATTTCCTGTTTTACCTTCAATTTAAATACTTGGATGACGTCTGTCGGTATTAAGGAAAATAATAGTAATACTGACACAAATTGGACAAAGGTAAAAAAAAGAAAGAAATATCCGCGAAATGTTAATCTATTTGTTGCGGAATCTCAATAAACGAAGGGGGCAAGGTTATAAATATCTCACAAGTTACGATGAATCGTGACATATTGCCTTATTTTCAGGTGAGTCGTTCGATGATTTCCCGGTTATTGGGAAATTTTTTCAGCAATGTTGTTTTGTCGGCAAAAGTAAAGTCCCGGAATTCAAATCCCGGGGCAACAACGCAACTTACCAAAGAATAGCTTTCACTTTCAGGATTTGCAAGACATGCACCAAACCAGCTTTCCGCTGGAACGGTTTCTTGTAAAACCTCGCCTTTTTCTGCAGAAAGTCCAAGGGTGAAACTCGAGGGGGCACCTTTTTTGGGGAAGGTGAAAACCTTCAGTGGATCTCCTGCATGAAAAAACCAGAGTTCATCCGAATGAATTTTATGCAGTTTTGAGTGATCAGTACTTTGGAGCAAATAGTAAATGGCGGTAGCGAATGAGCGAGAGCCACTGAAGAGCGGAGAATTCGTGAAAGCATAAGTGCCACTGCTACGGTAGGTTTCGCGGTAGTACCCCCCTTCGGGATGGTGGAGAAGCTGGAGGTGTTCTATCCAGAATTCAGCTTTTTGCATAGAGCTGTTCCCTTATTTTTCCAGTTTTCTGTCTTGATGCATCGGCAAGTTTTTTTCTAAAATCAACCAGTGCCAGCATTAAGCTTTCATCAGAAAGAGCAAGTATTTGAATAGCAAGTAATGCAGCATTTCGGGCATTGTCGATACCGACCGTTGCTACTGGAATTCCTGCGGGCATTTGTACGATGGAGTAGAGCGAGTCCTGTCCATTGAGCTTTTTGCTGAAAATCGGAACACCGATAACCGGGATGACAGTCATAGCCGCTGTTACGCCAGGAAGGTGAGCAGCTCCACCAGCTCCCGCTATTATAACTTTCAGGCCTCGGTCAATGGCTGAAGATGCATATTCCTCCAAGTCATGAGGTGTCCTGTGTGCTGAAATAACAGAACTTTCAGAAATAATGCCAAATTCATCAAGCACCAGCGCGGCTTCCTTCATGATGTCGAAATCGGAATCGGAACCCATAAGAATACCGACAACTGGTGTGCTTTTTTCTGTTGGTTTTTGTGTCATATAAAGACGCTGTTAATAATGATAAGTGAATCTAAGCCAAGCGGATACAACTTGGTGGTATTAAAGGGATCAAGGCTTCAAAATGGAAGTCTGCATGTCTGTTTCCAAGGTAATGATTTATGAAATTGCCGAGTTTTATGTATTTTCACGTGACATGAATTTAAAAAAATAATACTTGTAGAGGAAGATTAACAATGGCAACTAATCTTGCAGTTAAGTACAGTAATCCTGGACCTCGTTACACCAGTTATCCTACCATTCCATCATGGAGCACCGATGGTGTTACCCAGGAGCAGTGGAAAGAGGCAATGGTTAAAGGCTTCAACGATAGTAACGAAACCACCGGAATCAGCCTGTATATTCATATTCCATACTGTGAGAATCACTGTTACTTCTGCGGTTGCAATGCTCATCGTACTCAGGACCACTCTTATGAGACACCATATCTTGAGGCACTTCTTAAAGAATGGCAAATGTATATCGATGTTTTTCCTGGTACGCTTAATGTAAAGGAATTGCACATCGGGGGCGGTACTCCAACCTTTTTCAGTCCCGAAAATCTTACCAGGCTTATTGACGGCATCTGCAAGAACGTCAATAGGATGGAAAACTATATGTTCAGCTTCGAAACCAATCCCCGTTCGACATCAAAGGAACATCTAGAAGCGCTTTATAATGGGGGATTCCGACGCATGAGTTTCGGAATACAGGATTTTGACCCAGTTGTCCAGGAGGAAATCAACCGTATCCAGTCATTCGAACTGGTTAAGGAAAAGGTAGATCTTGCCCGTCAGATAGGCTTTACTTCTATTAATTTTGATCTTGTCTATGGTCTGCCCAAGCAGACACTTGCCACCATAACGGATACCATCCAGAAGGTTATGGAACTTAAGCCCGACCGTCTTGCTTTTTATGCTTACGGCCACAACCCGCACATGTACGAAGGTCAGCGGAAGTTTAAGGAGGCGGATCTTCCAGTTGGCGATGTCAAGCAGGAACTTTACGATAAAGGCAGTGCAATGCTTGAGTCTATCGGATATCATGAAATCGGTATGGACCATTTTGCCATAGAAGGCGATGCCTTGTATATAGCGGCTAAAAACGGGACACTGCACCGCAATTTCATGGGGTATACAGAAAATACTACCCAGATGATGCTGGCTCTCGGTTCATCATCTATCAGCGACACCTGGTATGCTTTTGCTCAGAATGAACGGGACGACAGTGATTATATAAAAGCTGTGCATGAAGGTCGTTTTCCGTTACATCGCGGTCATCTGCTTACTGATGAGGATCTTGTCCTGCGCCGCCATATCCTGAATCTGATGTGCAAGCAGGAGACTTCATGGGAAGATCCGAAACTCTATTGTGATGAACTTGATATTGCTCTCTATCGTCTTGAAGATATGGAAAATGACGGTTTGGTTGTTTTGCAGGATAAAGGGGTTCGGGTTACAGAAGTTGGTATTCCGTTTCTTAGAAATATCTGTATGGCTTTCGATGCAAGGCTCTGGAGTTCCGACAGTCTTTCAAAGGCATATAATGTGTCAAGGGATATCCAGAAGACGTATATTGAGAAAGCCCGATTAGCAAAAGCTCAGCAGGTTGGATGAGAACAATGCTTAATGCAATGAAAAGGGTGATTTCGGTCACCCTTTTTTTATGTCAATTTTATGAAAAAAAAAATAAAAATAGGCTTTTTGGGAAGCGGTTGGGCTAAAGTGGCTCAGGCTCCAGCATTTTCATTGATTGAAGATGTTGAGTTATCAGCGGTAGCAAGTCCTACCGAGCTGAATCGTCAAAAGTTTATGGACAGGTTTGATATTCGAAAAGGTTTTGCCGACTGGCGAGATTTGCTGGAGTGCGATTTAGATCTGGTATGCGTTACAACCCCTCCTTTTCTGCATGCTGAAATGGTGACAGGGGTACTTGAAAGCGGAAAAAGTGTGCTTTGCGAAAAGCCATTTGCTCTCAATGTATCAGATGCATCGGCAATGGTTGAGGTTGCCTCAAATTCTCCTGGTTTTGCGCTTCTCGACCATCAACTTAGATTTCATCCTGCTGTACGGAGTATGAAGCAGATGATTGACGGTGGCGAAATCGGCAAGGTTTATGAAGTTCGTACTGTTGTCAATCTTGCTAGCCGCAACAGACCAGATCTGCCATGGTCATGGTGGTGCGATGCCTCAAAGGGTGGCGGAGCACTTGGTGCTATTGGATCTCATTTGATTGACATGAACCGTTATCTGATAGGCGAAATAGCTGAAGTGTCCTGTAATCTCTCAACAAGTATTCCTTATCGAGTCGATACATCAGGGAAAACCTGTATCGTGACTTCTGATGATAATTTTGCAATGATGATGAAGTTTGGTCCCTCATCTGTCGCACTTGGAAGTTCTTCACTCATGCACGTCACTACTGTAGGTGCCTATACCTGGTTTTCATTCGAAGTAGTTGGCAGCTTGAAAACTATCAGACTGGATGGGGCAGGAAGACTATGGGAAGTCGCAAATGATGATGCAAAAGGAGGACGGAGTCTTGTCGATGCTCCCAGATGGAAGCAGGTTGAGCCAATGCTTCCGTGGGATGAATTGGTTCTGCAGGAAAAAATCAGGCAATCTTCGCTAGCGGTGCATGGTATTTTTGCTGTTGGGTTTGCCTTTCTTGCACATCGCATTGTAAAAGCACTTCGCAACAAGGAAAAAAGCCTTTACGATGCTGCAGGTTTTTCCGATGGTCTGATGATCCAGAAGGTATTGCAGGCGGGGATTGACTCTAATCGCTTACGCAGCTGGGTTAAAATATAACCTCTCATCCCTATGAGTTCTTAAAATTCTTTTTATTTCTGAGCACCCGAATTGAGTTCTGGAGTTATTTTTTGACTGAAAATTGATAATTTTATAATTCTATCCCACAATAAATTGGAAGATGTAAATCGAGACCCTTAACTGCAGGGGAATACATGCGTTTCCGTTATTCTCAATTTTCAGAAGGCTATTTGCTATCTGCTTTATTGGGCATTTTATTGTCCTTGAAGAGCACAATATTTTTTTTTGTGTAATGAGAGGTCAAACTTTTATTGAAAGATTATGGAG
Source organism: Chlorobium sp. (assembly GCA_005843835.1). Classification (GTDB taxonomy): domain Bacteria; phylum Bacteroidota; class Chlorobiia; order Chlorobiales; family Chlorobiaceae; genus Chlorobium. Next base: position 2,832 of record SZXZ01000086.1, on the reverse strand, counting down.
GCACAGAATGTAAAGACACCTGTAGCAATAAAAAAGAACAGACTCTTTTTGTTGTCTATTGGGCTGCTTCTCATTGTTGCTCCTTTCCTTTCATGGTGGACTATTATATATGCTGATCATCAGTTGCGTGATCAGCTGCTCCAACAGGTTCATCTTGCTGCTAAGGGGATTAGCATGGAGCAGTTAAGAACACTTCAAGGTTCGAAATCCGATCTTGACAATTCAGCTTATTATAAACTAAAAGAACAACTTGCTCTTGCTCGAGGTGCTGCTTACCAGTGCCGTTTTGTCTACCTTCTTGGAAAGACAGCGAGCGGTAAAGTTTTTTTTTATGCTGATTCAGAACCATCGAACTCACCAGATTCATCTCCTGCAGGTCAACTCTACGATGAGGCTACCGATATTCTTCTGAAGGTTTTCACCATAAAAGAGGCTGATACAGAAGGACCTGTTCCAGATCGCTGGGGCACATGGGTAAGCGGATTTATTCCGCTCATAGATTCCCAGAGCGGCAAGGTTATAGCAGTACTCGGCATGGATATTAATGCCTCCGACTGGGCATTGGATATTGCTGCCCGTTCTTCTATTCCAATTGGTTGTATGGTGTTAATTCTGATTGCACTTATTAGCGGTTATCTTGTTTCGCGCAGGGTTGAGGCAGTTCCCAGTCTGGTTCGCCGACGCCTTATCTTGCCTTTAGGTATGGTGATTTCCCTAGTTGTCGCCTTTTTAGGCATTCTCGTTTGGCAACAAAATCAGCAGAGGGAGAAAGAGGATATTATTCATACCGAATCTGAGGTATCCCTTGCATATCAAAAAAGTCTTGATATATCGAAGGATGCATTAAGCATTGTTCTTGAAGCACTGAGTCATAATAGTTTTATAACGGATGCTTTGCGAAACCACGATAAAGAGCGACTGTATTCTCTTTCATCTTCACTATACAAGGGGCTTAAGAGCTATTACGGAGTTACGCATTTAGATTTTATAGATCCGAAGGGTATTCGAATCCTTAACGTTCAAAATCCAGACGGAAGCGGTGATAGAATTGAACACTTTACTATACGAGAGGCGGAGAGGACTGGAAAAGTGTCAAGTGGGATAGAACTTGACCCGTCAGGGATGTTTACCCTGTGGGTTGATCTACCGATAGTCGAAGACGGCAAGCTTTTGGGATACATCGAGCTTGGTAAAGAAACGTCGAACATTCTTAAAGGACTTAAATTTGAGTCAGGCACTGGCTTAGCGATTTTTATCAACAAAAAATTTTTTCAGCGATCAGTGCGGGAAGAAGTTATGAAGAATAATCGGCGAGATTCTTCATTGACTCATTTTAGTAATTATGTAATAGTTTTTTCTTCTTTCGGCCGTTTTCCCCAGGAGTTTAAGGATGCCCTCTCAACGGATGCTGGAGCAACGGGAATCGAATCTAATTTAGATGGAAGGACGTGGAGAATTACTTCCAATCCCCTCAAGGAAGCCTCAGGCAGAATTGTCGGTAAAATGATTCTTATGCAGGATATTTCCTCGTATAAGTGGAGTGTCTATCGCTTTGTTATTATTTCAGGCATTACCATTATTGTTATTTATGCTCTTTTTTTCAGCTTTCTTATTGTCGTATTGAGCCGTACTGACAGAAGCATAAACCGCCGTGAACAAGAACTGATTCTGAGCCGTGAACAGTATATGCTTGCTGTAAATGGAAGCAATGACGGAATTTGGGACTGGAATATTAAGGATAACACCCTTTATCTTTCTCCCAGGTGGAAGAAAATGATTGGCTATGAAGATTTCGATCTTCAAAATGTTTATGCAACCTTTGAAGATCGCCTGCACCCCGAGGATAAACCGGTGTATAAGGAATATCTTGATCGGTATCTCAGAGGTGAAATTCCTTTATTCAGTATTGAATTTCGATGCAGGCACCGGAACGGTAACTATCTTTGGATACTTGGGAAGGGTGAGGCGATTCGTGACAAAAGCGGAGTCCCTTACCGCATGGCTGGATCCCACAGTGATATTACTGCCAGGAAAGCCGTCGAAGAAGAAATCAGGCATAGATCAGCATTTCAAATGTTGCTTATCGAGCTTGCAGTAGGTTTTATTAATAAACCGCTTGTCGATCTCAATAAATCTATAGACAGGGTGCTTGCTCTCGTTGGAGAATTTTCAAGAGTGGATAGGGTTTACCTGTTTCATTATGACTTTGAAAACGATACCATGACCAACACCAATGAGTGGTGTGCTTCTGGAATCACAGCTGATATACAGAATCTTCAAAATGTTTCATGTGTGTTGTTCCCGGAATATGTATCAACCCATCGCCAGGGCAAGATTGTACACATTCCTGACGTAAAGTTATTAAAAGCTGGCAGTTATTTTCGGGAAAGACTTGAAGGCAAGGGTATTCAGTCAATGATTACAATACCTCTGAATTATGCTGATGAGTGTTTCGGTTTTGTCGGTTTTTCTTCACTTCGCGATTTAAAACTTTGGGGTAACGAGGACATAGCTCTACTTCGTGTTCTTTCAGAACTTATTACTAATGCAGAAGTGCGTTACCGGCATGAAAATGCCCTTGTAAATGCACGATTTGCGGCTGAAACTTCAAGCCGTACGAAAAGCGAATTTTTGGCCAATATGAGTCATGAAATTCGTACACCCATGAATGGGGTAATCGGAATGACCAGTATTCTGCTTGATACCCCTTTGAATACAGAACAGAAGGAATATGCAGAGGCTGTACTTTCAAGCGCGGAGTCTCTCTTGAGCCTGATTAATGACATTCTTGATTTTTCAAAGATTGAAGCAGGAAAACTTGATCTTGAAATT
>SZXZ01000040.1 GCA_005843835.1 Chlorobium sp. | reverse complement strand
GATGCACCTATCATGAACTGGTCACGTTATAATACCCTCTTTCATTCCGAACGTTTCGGCTACTTTCTCTACAATTCGCTCATTAACAAGCTTCACGAACTTGACCAGGAACATTATAACACCTTACAGCATTTCAGGGATGGTGATAGCGATTCGGGTATAACTGCTGACAGTGATTTCGACACTTACTTGCGCAAGAACAAGGCGATTGTAGATAATGGCGAGGAAAAACGCCTGCTTCTTGCCCGCCAATACGAGCGTCACGCACTTTGTTTTGACTCCAATCACCTTGGCCTTACCATTTGCCCAACCCTGCAGTGCAACTTCCGCTGCCCCTACTGTTTCGAAAACAGCCAAAAAGATTCCACTGCCATGTCGCCCGAAAACGTGGCACAACTGATCAACTTCATTACAAGCTACAAAGAGATCCATCACCTTTCTCTAGCCTGGTACGGTGGCGAACCCCTTCTTGCCTTTGCTATCATAAAGGATATAACCGAACGAATACAAGCACTTCCCATCAACTTTGAGGGAGCCGGTTTAGTTACGAACGGCTACCTGCTCGACGAACACATAATAGCCCAACTCAATAATCTCAACATCAACTCTATCCAGATAACGCTCGACGGCCCTGAGGAGGTACACGATTCCCGCCGTATCCACAAGGGGGGCGGACCAACATACCAGCGCATACTTACGAATGTTGACAACTTGATGAACTCTACATACAAGGGCACTTGCGCTATCCGTGTCAATATCGACAAATACAATCAGGACCGTTTTTTTACCCTCCGCGATACCCTTCAGGAGAGGTTTAAAGGGAAAAAACTTACCGTCTATGCAGGCCACGTCAACACCGGCATTGACCACCCTTATGGACATAACTGCAGCCTCGACCTTCAGGAGTGGACTACCTTTACCTTTGCTATGCACCGCAAGTCCGGCAAGGATCCCAAAGGTGGTTTTTTTCCATCAGGCAATCTCCACAGTATATGCGTAGCCACAACTCATAACGGTTTCGTTGTCGGCCCGGAAGGGGAACTCTACAAATGCTGGGAGGATGTAGGCAAACCAGATATGGTTATCGGCACTATCAACAACGACGACCCCATCACCAACCCTGCACTCAGGGCCGCTTACTCCATCGGGACCGATGCCTACAACGATCCCGACTGCTCTCTATGCAACGTCCTTCCCATTTGCGGAGGAGGATGCGCCAACAAGCGCTTTCGAACAAAAGAGCGCGATGAAAAAGGGCTGGAGTTCTGCTCACCCTATAAAGACAACCTCATAACCTACCTGGAAGAATACATCAATGCATTCCGAAGCAAAGAAATCTGCAGGTCAGTGCTTAATCCCGGGTTTCAAACAACCATCAATAAAGGTTACCGAGATATTTCACCTGAAAAAAAGAAACCAGCAGAAAACCTGCGCCCTGGAATAACCGCCATCAACGCATTTAAGTAAAAGAACTTGTACATCACAACCTTGCCATAACCAGATCTGCGGCATACTCAACCCCCGGGTCCGTCAGCATGGTATCGGCAAGTGTTTGCACCCGCTGAGACATTGCCGCACACAATACCTTATTCTCAAGCAGACCTGCTAAAGCTTCGGGTGTCGTCCAGTGGGGATGGGCAGCAGCACCGATACCAAGCTTCACAGCTCGACCGGCATTAAAAAACTGGTCGTTTCCGTATGGTTCAATGAGCATGGGCTTTCCACTCCGCACTGTTTGCGCCAAGGTCCCAATCCCACCATGCTGAATCACAGCTGCTGAACGCTTGAAGAGCCATTCATGCGGGAGTTCACCGGTCACAAAAACGTGTTCGATGCACTCGGCCGGGATGTCATTCTTTTGAAATCCTGCCCATCCGGATAGGATAACAAGCCTTCTCTGAAGCAGCATTGCGGCCCGGGCATGTACCTTGAGTACAGATGCTGCATTGCAAAGAGGCAGGCTGCTGAAGGTAAGAACCAGCGGTGGATCACCTTTTTCTATAAAACGCTCAAGGAGAGGATCGGGCTGCCAGTCAAACCATTCCGGTCGTTCATGATACCAGAAACCGGTAAATTCAATATTCGGAAACTTCTCTCTATCGGGCTCACAAAAATGGCGGCTTATAGCGCCAATAACAGGGGCATTGCCGAAAAACGGGCCATCCGGCTCCTCAGGCAACCCTATGCTGCCTCTGAACTCACGAATATGGTCAAGGATGTGAACCAGAGGTTCACCGTCAACAGCATGGAATATTTTTTTTGCACCATCGTCATCAAGCGGTTTCAATGCTTTTTGGGTTTCAGTACAACGGGCAGCATAGGGAGGTGCTATGGCTAAAGTCATTGAGGGAATGCCTGTCTTTTCATGAACAAGGTTCCCTAAAAACTGGGTTGAGCTCGATATAAAGACATCTGCACCTTCGGCAGCCGTCATCAGGTCATGATAACGAGCTGAAAGATCCAGAGCTTTGGGTCGCCCCCAATGCAAACGTTCTGTCTTAACTTTTTCCCAATGGTCCCACGAGCTGGCAAAGCGCTGCACATGCTCCATATCAACAGCCGGTCTACAGTCGCAGGTTTCCATACCCAGCTTGCTCGCATGAGAATGAAAGGACCATGGAGCACTCAACCGAACACGCACACCCCTTTGGAGAAGTGTCTTGCCAAGAGCCAAAACCGGCCAGAGATCGCCAAGCGTACCGGCAGTTGCGAGAACCACCAAAGGTGCCTTTTTATGACGATGACTTCGTTCGCTGGAAGTCATCGTGCGTTGAACGCAACAGTAACGTTTGGAAAAAAGGTTTTATATGGCACTCCTCACTTCCCTTTCTTCTGTAACGGGTAGGCTTCTTTCAGGGCTGCAGTCACAATCGACAATGGGGTATCGCTCCATTTTTCGGGGTGCTTATCAATCCAGGCACCTACCACACTACATAATTGACCAATAGTTGTACTTTTAGGATAAATAATGGTTGGATCTGCCTCTGCCACACCATTTACGTATCCCATATAGGCAGCTTCATCATAAAGGGTATATGCCCTTCCTTCATGTGCTTTTTTGTACTCCTGCCATCTGTTAACAAAGTCATCCCCTGTCATTGCATACAGTGACTGACAGGACATCACCATCAGCCCTAAAACCAGCAGTATCTT
>SZXZ01000100.1 GCA_005843835.1 Chlorobium sp. | reverse complement strand
AGTATTATTAGCTTGCTAATAGTTGACGACATTGTTAACATGATTTCATGAAAGAAATAATTTTCTATACGACACCAACCGGAAAAGTACCTGTTCGAGAATTATTGGACTCCCTTTCAGCTTAAGAAGCAAAAAAAATAACATGGGTACTTAACTTAATTGAATCGATACCAATAGTGTCTCAAGAATATTTCAAAAAACTTCAGAACACTGATGGAATTTGGGAGGTGAGAGTGCAGTTTGGAAATAATGCTTTCAGGCTCTTGGGGTTCATTGATAACGGAAAGTTTGTTATCATGACAATTGGATTTTCTAAGAAGACCAGAAAAACTCCACAACAGGAAATAGCTTTAGCAGAACAAAGAAAAAAAGAATATCAGGAGAGAAAACGCCATGAGTGATTTACAGAAATATATTGATAGCAGAAAAGCTACCGACCCTGAGTTCGCTGAAGGATATGACGAGGGATACAAGCATTTCAAGATTGGGGCGTTATTGAAACAGGCGAGGACTAGTGCAGGTATGACACAGGATGAGATTGCTGAAAAGCTCAAGACCCACAAATCGGCCATCTCTCGTATCGAGAACCATGCAGAGGATATCAGACTATCAACACTTTCACATTATGCTGAAGCTTTAGGTAAAAAGCTTGAGATATTTATACAGTAAGAGGATCTGCCTTGATCGTGAACCCATCGACAAAAGCCATCCATTCCCCTGATCCGCTTTTGTGAGCATCAACGGTATGCATTCCGTCTTTATTCCACAACTCATTTCCCGGTTGCAGTATTGGCTCATCTCCCACTGCCTCTTCGTTATACATTAGTTCCGTCAATTCAGTAATCCGAAATGCCCAGACTCTTGTGCCGTAGTGAGGGGTTTCATCCTGGGCGTATCGATAAATTGTACCATCACTGATAACCAGTTTTCCGGCAGGACGGGCAAATTGGGGACTTGCGGTTATTATAGGGCTTTTGGGATGTTCTTTCCATCCATCATTGAGCGCATCAGACGAAAAAAGATGGAGGTTTTTGCTTTTTATAGCGTAGCTGAACAGATACCATCGATTTTTATAATGAATTATCGAGGGGTCTGCGAGTGCTGAAAAACGCCCGTTTCCTTTAAGTATTGTTGCAGCAAGCTCCCACTGGTCAGGAAACCGTTTTGCCTCGTACAGTTGAATTCCTCCTGAGTCGCTGCATTCCGGGAGCATGTAATAGCGGTTATCCCAGAAAAAAACATAAGGGTACGAAAGGTGGAACCGCTTTTTGAGAATGATGTTACGGTATTGCCAATGTTGAGAGTCTGCACTGAATGCATAACCGATTTCACCGAGATCTGATGAGTCGTTCAGGACTTCAAAAAAAAGGTGAAACCCCTCTTTATTCTGAATCATGAATGGATCAGCAACAAACCGGGCTTTGATGTCGGTCACATCTTTTGCAGTGAGTATGGGGTTGCTGATGTCAGCAGCAGGGGAAAGCTGGAGGGGTGAGGGGCCTTTATAGATGCCGATAGCCCATGTTTCGCGACTGCGGCGATCTGTTTTTTTATTGCTATGCTTTCTATAGCGGGCAATAAAGAGCGATACCGCAATCACTATAAGGAAAAACAGAATAATGGATATGAGCATTACGCCGAATATGCCGGGTTGATGGTCAGGCTGCTGTCAGTGATTCCGGTGCTGCCGGTTTTACGGCAAACTGAATGTCGTAGAGCATTTTATAGACACCGCTTTGTTCAATAAGCTGTTCATGACTGCCGGATTCCATCACGTTACCTCGTTCCATTACCACTATTTTGTCGGCATTTTTAATGGTGGAAAGGCGGTGAGCGACCACAAGGGCTGTTCTGTTTGCCATAGCATTGTCAATGGCCTGCTGAACAATCTTTTCTGACTCGTTATCCAACGCACTGGTCGCTTCGTCAAAAATAAGCAGTTCAGGGTTTTTCACCATGGCACGGGCAATGGCAATTCGCTGACGCTGGCCTCCTGAAAGCTGGAGTCCACGGTCGCCAATCAGGGTTTGGTACTGCTGTGGCTTATCAACAATAAATTCGTGCGCATTCGCCAGTTTAGCGGCCTGTTCTATCCTTGAATGGTTTATGTCGTCGTGGACACCATAGGCAATATTCTGTTCAATAGAGTCGTTAAACAAAATCACTTCCTGGCTGACTATGCCAATCATCTGCCGGAGCTGTTTAAAGTCAAATTCACGGATATCTACACCGTCAATGGTTATGCGGCCTGAATCGACATCATAAAATCTCAGCAGGAGATCAACGGCTGTGGACTTTCCGGAACCGGATTGGCCGATAAGCGCGACCATTTCCCCTTTCTTTATTTCGAAAGAAACGTGGTTGAGGACGTTGGGCGCGTCGGGATCTTTATTGTATTTAAAACAGACATCTTCAAAGATAATATTATGCGAGAAGCTGTGTATTGAGCGAGCACCATTGGTTACGTTGGTGTTGGTGTCGAGCACTTCAAAAAGGCGCTCAACTGAAATCATTCCCATCTGTATCGATAAATTGGCATCACCCAGCATTTTAATCGGCCCCATAGTGGAGTAGAGGGTAAAAGCAAATACAAGCAGTTCGTTGGCGGTCATGGCGCCATCGAATACCTGGAGGCCCCCGAACCAGAGCACCATGGCGATAGCGGCAATCAGGAGAGTTTCGTTAAGCGGGCTGATAATATTGCGTATCTGCGCCATCTTGATGCTCAACTTCCTGAAGTCGTTGGTGAACGACATAAACCGTTCGAGTTCAATTCCCTCGAAGGCAGTTGACTTTATAACTTTTATACCGTTAAACTTTTCCTGAAGAACAGAGTTCATGTCTCCCATTTTGGTCTGGAAGTTCTGGGCAAGACCTTTGATATTTCTGCCCATAAAGTTGATAACGTAAAAAATCGACAGAGAGGTTAATCCTGCAAAAGCCGTCAGTTTCCAACTGAGAGCGAGCAAAACGCCGGCATAGACAAAGATTGAAAATGGGTTCTGCAGAAAATTGACAAATGTCGAACTGATACTGTTGTTAACATTTTCGACGTCGTTATTGACGTAGTTCATCAGATTTCCAACGCGATTCTTGTTGAAATAATCGAGATGCATTTCGATGATGCTGTGAAACACATCATCCCGGAGCTTTTTTGCTGTTTTGGTCTGTATACGATAAATAATCTGGCCGTTAAGGTAGATAAACAGATTTTTCAGGGCAAACGCAGCTATCAGGAAGAGGCAGATTTTCAGCAGGGTCATTTGTTTTGTAGGAGCATCGAACATCCGTTGAAATTCAGTCAATGCCCATGTTTTTATTTTTTCGGCACTTGTTGCTTTTTTGTCAACCTGAAGAGCCTTTTGCTCAGGGACTGCGGCCTTGGTATCAACTCCAGGCTGAGCGCTTCTCGGTTGCAACTGTAAAGGTTGTGCTTTGAAGGTCTGCGGGGCTGCTGGTCCGGATGAAAAAACGGCATTAAGCAGGGGCAGGATAGAGTATATCGAAACGACACTGAACAGTGATGTCAATACGCTGACAAATACTACAAGAATAATCTTGCCCTTTGACGGGGTCATATACCGAAGCATTCTCATCAATATTCCGAACTTCATAAGCAATCCGATCGTGTTTAGTTTAACATGTACGCCAATATAACGTATTAATAATAATATTCAGTTTATCCCCTTTATCCTTTGTTGCCATCAGCATATGGGAACATTTTCAGCATTTTGCTTAGTGCACCGGTTACTTCGCTGGAGTCGATGTCGATGACGTCGATTGTCGGGGATACAATAATTTCCTGAATGGTACTTAATGGACCGAACTGACTCCGATCGGCTTCATGTTTACGATACAGGGCAATTATGGGGGTGTCGTAGCACGAGGCGATATGGACGAGGGAAGTGTCGGGTGTGACAAGAATTTTTAATTTTTTTACTATTTCGCCTACTTCATAGATGTTGCGGGTTGAAGGGGAGTGCAGGACGTTTGCAAGAGGACGCTCAAGATTTCGTTTTTTCTCTATGTCCTGAGGCGCCGAAAAGATAACAAAGGTTTCGTTTGGGAAGTTATTAATGAGTTCCGACCATTGCTGATTGGTGCGGCGCCCTCCGATATGGCCGG
>SZXZ01000122.1 GCA_005843835.1 Chlorobium sp. | reverse complement strand
AAACCATAAGCATAATGAGGGTTGATGGGGGTGACGACTTATGTTTGCCTTGCAAATTATGATGAGAGGTGCGTAATGAATAAATATATACGGTTTCTGGTTGCCGGGAATGCAGTAATACTTGTTCTTGCTGTTACGGGATGTGATAATTCAGACGGTTTAAAAAACGTTTTGCCTGTTATTGGTGAGAAAATCGGTAACGCTGTTGTGCAGGGTTCAATGACCGAACTTTCAAAGGTTATGAAGCTTAGCGATCAATCAGCCAATGCATACACAAGCCGGGCTGCTTTAAAATATACTATGGGTGACCGAGAAGGTGCTATTGCTGACTTTACGAAGGCTATTGAAATTGATCCGAAATCGGTAGCAGCGTATTCGGGAAGAGGAAGCGCTAAAATTACAAACGGTGATATAACGGGTGCTTCTACAGATTATATTGAGGTTGGAAAGCTTATCGTGCTGTCAAAGCTTAAAGGAGAATAAGAGCGGAAGAAGGTTCCTATGATATTACGCCGGGATACGTTTTCAATCCCGGCGTATCGATGACTATTTGCTTTGACCTACAAGATATGCTACTGAGTTGCCTACCTGTGCATCGGTAAGTTTGGCATCTCCTCCTTTTGCGGGCATTGTACCTGTCTTACCCTGGAATCCTTTTATGGATTTTGTGATCATAACTTCGATCCCTTGACCGAGACGCGGAGCCCATGCTGCTTTGTCACCTAATTTTGGCGCACCCAGAAGACCGTTTTTGTGGCATGCTGCACATGTAGCATCGTAAGTAACTTTACCTGCGGCAACATCGTATGCGGCCTTGGCATCGGTTGAGGCCATTGAGATAACAAAGATAGCGCAACATGCTGCTGAAAAGATACGTGACATAGAAGAAATCCTCCGTTGTGATTGGTTGTGATTGGATGTGATTTTTTTTATTGCGAAACTTTAACCATGTACAACACTGCATTGGTAACTTCCTGACCAGTAAGTACTGAATTTCCTCCTTTTGGCGGCATTACTCCTTTTTTGCCTTCAAACCCCTGAATTGATTTTTTAGCCATGACTTCAATGCCTTGTGGCATTCGATCTACCCAGTCTGCTTTTTCGCTTGGTGTCGGTGCACCTGCAACGTTTGAATTATGGCAGCCTGCACAGTTTGATTCGTAGATTGACTTACCGTAGGCAATTTTTTTTTCTTCGACAGCTTCTTTTGGTGATTCTGTTAACTCTTCTCTATTTGGCGATACCCCAGAATTGCATGAGGTGAGAAAATAAAGTCCTAAGACCACAACTGAAAGGAACGGTTTAATAGTCATCGGTAATATGAGTAACGGTAGTTACCAAGCTAAAAGCTGATTTTGAGATTACAAGGAGAGAGTCTCTGTTATAAGAGGCATGATCACATTGATAAGACCACGCCTCTTAACATAATTAAATACTTGCATTAAATCGGAGAACGGAGATAAGGCTTAAGTTTAGAAGCCTGCTCTGACGGCTAAAATAAAGCTGTCCTGATTGGTGATACCGGAAGCGACTCTTTCTTTTGTGAAGTGAGTGTATGTGCCGGTTAGTGAAACAGCTGATGACAACCATGCGGATATGCTGCCTATAATTGAAGGCTGATGCACATCGTACGGAACAGCAATTTTAGATCCATTTGCTACGTCGGAGTATGCTGCTTTTGCATAAAGCCAGGTATAGAGGTAGTGACCGATTTCGGCTTTGAAGTTGTTGAGCTGAAGGTCGCGATCGCGGCTTACTGCTAAACCGGCAAGGAAATCATTGTAGACACCCTGGATATCTCCACCATAGACAAGGGTTTCACCAAGATAGTTAGCTGTGAATCCTGTTACCGGTGTAACGCCGGTTATTGGATTTTTTACAGCTCCCTTGTTTGCCGTATAAGAGAGTCCGGCTCCTAAGGTAATCTGGTTGTCAAGACCAGTATAGGGGTTTCCGAACTCACCATTGGCACCACTGAGCAGGCCTGCTCCAAATATTTTGTACTTACCTCTCAGATAAAGAATATCATCAATCTTGTTCTCTGAATTTACGATAGGTGTATTGGATTTAGCGGCCATACTGGTACCGGCTGTAATAGAGTATCCTCCAGTTTCACCTCTGGTGTAGTTCAACTCAGCATAGGTGCCAGGTGCAGGCAAAATACCGGATACGTTCACGACACCGCCAACTGATACGCCGTTCCATGAAGCATTGCTGAAGTTGTTACCGAGAGCAAGATCGAAACCCGGTGAAAATTCCCAGACAGCTCTTACATTGGCCATTACAGGAGTATCAAGAGATGCTGTTACCGTGTTTCCATCCTTATCGGTTTCTACAGAACCGGAACCGAAGCCATTGACCTCACCAAAAATGGTAAGGTGATCGCCTACTGATCCCCCGAAAAACAAGGCTACTGTGCTGGGAGCATTATAGTTAAGCTCTTTTGGTGCGGATTCAACACCAGCCGAGGTATACGTTGCCGCCTTGTAGTTGATCATATTTCCGGTAAGAACAACGCTAAGAGGGTCGAATTGAGGAAAAGAACTATTTTGAGGGGCTCCCAGTGTTTTTTTCCATTCTTCAGTACCAATTTTTATCTGCTGCTGGCGTGTAAATGCTGTCTCAACACCTGCAGGCATTCGGTAACCGTTGTTTTTGAAGGCTTCGCCAATGGCGTTCCGTTGCGGCATACCGGAGTGACACAAAAAGCAGGAAACTTCATACTTTCTTGCCCAGGACGGAATTGCCTGACTCTCTGTACTCCAGAATAGAATAGGCACCATACAGAGTGAAATAATTGAAGCAAATGTAATTTTTTTCATAGGACTTGCTCTCCGTGATTGTGGTTAGGGCTATTTGTGAAAGGAAAAATTACTTTTGGGTAAGTCAGAAAAGTCAATGCTATTGACAAGTTACAATATTGAAAATATGGTCTTAAGAACTTATTATAAGGCAACTAAAAGGTTCTTGGGAAATGGTTAAAAAATTCTAAATATTATAGCGTGGGATATTCGAGGAGAATTGCATATTAATTTTACCTCATATTTTACGTATAGTTCCTTCCGTGAATAATTATTTTGCAAGGTATATATTGCTCTTATCACAAATTGACTGCTCTTCCATTTAATAATCAATCAGTTCTGTTTTAGAACACCCCTTAAATTTTCCACTCTATGAAACTGCTCATCATTGAAGACGAGCCAGGTATGTCTAGCTTTCTTAAAGAAGGACTTGAAGAGGCATCATATACCGTAGATATTGCCAGTGATGGCAAGAGCGGACTCTCTTTGGCGCTAACCAACGACTATGACTTGATTATACTGGACTGGATGATTCCTGTTCTTAGTGGGATTGAGGTATGCCGTCAGGTTAGAAAGGTAGGAAAAGTGGTTCCCATAATTTTTTTAACGGCAAAAAAGAATCTTGATGATCTGGTGGTTGGCTTTGATGCCGGGGCTAATGATTACATAAAAAAACCTTTTGAATTTGAGGAACTGCTGGTACGCATTAAAGCACAACTCCATAACAATATATCGAGTGACAATATTATACGTGCCGGACAACTTACTATTAATCCCATGTCCCATCAGGTATTTTTTGGTTTGAAAGATCCAAAAGAAATTATCCTTACTCCAAAAGAATTTGCTTTGCTTGAATTTCTTGTACGTAATATGGACAGGGTGTGTACAAGAAATCTTATTATTAAAAAGATATGGGAAATACCGTTTGAATCCGACACTTCGGTAGTTGATGTTTTTGTGACATTTTTACGCAGAAAATTAGAAAAAGCGGGTTGTGGAAAGATTATTCAAACCATTTATGGAATAGGCTACGTTGTGCGTGAGCGAGACCTTTTATGAAGATTAAACCTTCGGTCCCACCAGAGAACAATGAATATTTCCCAAAAATGATGCCTTCATTGAGTTTACGTAATCGTATAGCGATTTACTATACCATCGCAACGTCGCTGATGATCGCGTTAGTTTTTACCGGAATTTCATTGATGGTTGATCATGCGGTTTTTGGTCATTATGATGATGAATTGATGTATGAGGTTACCGAAACGCTTTCGGACCTGAATCTTAAAAGCAAAAATTTTAATGCCTTTTCAAGATTAAATCAATTTGATGATGATGATGCTGACTATCAGGCAAAAAAAATTAAAACCGGCAAGATTGATGTTGATATCGAATTTATCCAACTTGTGGACACACAGGGAAAGATTATTAAAAAATCATCGAATCTTGCAACATCAGTCTTGCTTTTTAAATTAGGCCAGACAAATCCATTATTTTTTAATGGAAGTGTTGATGGATCGATATTTCGTCATTTGCAGGTACCTGTTGTAAATCGTGATGGTGTAACAAAAGGGTATCTGATTGTTGCCCGTTCTCTTATTGGCGCGGGTACTTTTTTAAGAGATTTGTATTTCGTCCTTCTTTTTTCATTTCCGGTTATAATTGTATCGCTGTTTATATTAACAAGATTTATTGCAGGTGAGAGCATTAAGCCAATTGATGATGTTATTACCACGGCTGAAAAAATAACGCAGACAAATCTTAATGAGCGTATAGAGCTCCCCCGCCATCAGGATGAATTGCATCGGTTATCTGCAACCATTAACGCGTTGCTTGATCGTTTACAGGATGCTTTTTTGCGAGAACAGCAGTTTACTGCTGATGCTTCACACGAGCTTAATACCCCGCTCTCGGTGGTTAAAGGGACCCTTGAAGTTCTGATACGCAAGCCAAGATTGCAGGAGCATTATGAGGCTAGAATACAGTTTTGCCTGACGGAACTAAGGCGCATGAGTAAACTGATAGACAAGCTTCTGGTGCTTGCTTTATATGAAGGTGATAAAATCAGCCCGAATATTGAAACCTTTGCACTTCAACAGCTTCTTGAAGATGTATCGGCACGAAAGCGACCGGTTGCTCTTGAAAAAAATATTGCAATTAACCTTGACTGTTCGGATGAGGTAAAAGTTGCGGCGGATCCAGTGATGCTTGAAATGATTGTTGAGAATATTCTGTCGAATGCGATCAAATATTCTTCTGCGAGTTCGACAATTACCATAAGTGTTGTTCAGAATGGAAGTGATGTTGTCTGCAGTATTGCTGATCAGGGGATTGGAATTCCGGAAAAAAATATGCTTAAAATTTTTGACCGTTTTTATCGGGTTGATGAGTCGAGAAATTCGAAAACAGGCGGAGTTGGGGTTGGGCTTTCTATTGTGAAGAAGCTTGCGGATCTTCAGCAGATAACAGTTGATGTGCAAAGCCGACCAAACTTTGGCTCAACTTTTATCCTGACATTTCAGGCAGTTTAGCTATGTTTGTTTTATCCCTCATTTGAGGGTTCGGTCAGTGATGGGAAAGTTTTAGTCCGATGATTCCAATGACTATGAAGGTGAATGAAATAATCCTGAAAAGAGATGCCGGATCTTTAAAGAGCATGATGCCTATAATAAATGTTCCCGCTGCTCCTATTCCTGTCCAGACAGCATAAGCAGTTCCTATCGGTATTGATTTTTGAGCAAGCCAGAGAAATAAGCCACTGGCACTCATTGACACTATGGCTAATATTAGCCACACTGCTTTATGAGGTGTGGTCTGTGATAGCTTGAAACCTAATGGCCATCCAATCTCAAACATACCAGCTACAATCAAATATATCCAGCTCATTACTGCTCCTTTATATGGTTTTTCAGGACGATTTGAAATCAATGTATGC
>SZXZ01000093.1 GCA_005843835.1 Chlorobium sp. | reverse complement strand
AGGGATGGCAGTTGTCATCTATAGCTGAGGGAGCTGATCTCATTATTATTCACACCTGTGCCGTAACAAAACAGGCTGAAAAAAAATGCCGGCAAAAAATAAGGGGTATCATTCGAAAAAACCCTGCCAGCCGGATTTCGGTCATTGGCTGCTATGCTCAATTGAATCCAGACGAACTTTCCTCCATTGACGGCATACACGCCATTCTTGGCAGTAACGATAAATTTGATATTAATTTCTACAACGATATCAGTAATGCCAAATTGTCAGAACCTGTTATCAAGGTCGCCCCGGCTGATTCTTTTGATACAGTCTACCCAGGTTATTCATTAAGTGCATCTGAAGGTACTGACCGGACACGTGCATTTCTAAAAATACAGGATGGCTGCGACTACGGATGCTCATATTGCTCCATTCCAATGGCAAGGGGGCGTTCGCGATCGCTGCCTGCAGAGCAAATCGTTGAGCGGGCTCATCTTCTTGCTTCATCAGGATATAAGGAAATAGTTCTTACCGGTATAAATATCGGAGATTACCGCTCCAGTGGCCTGGTGTTGATCGACCTTTTGCAAAAACTTGAACATGTAAGCGTCAGCCGTATTCGTATCAGTTCGATTGAGCCGGATTGTATCAACAGTGATTTGATTTCACTGATTGCGGAATCTGAAAAAATAGTTCCACATCTTCATATCCCCCTCCAAAGTGGTTCCGATAGTATTCTCAAGGCCATGCGTCGACGATACGACACCAGAACTTACCGTTCCAGACTTATTAATGCCGTTGAATTCATACCCGATTGTTCCATTGGAACTGATGTCATTGTAGGTTATCCAGGTGAAACCGAGCAGGATTTTTTTCAGACTTTCCGGTTCTTAGAAGAACTTCCCCTGGCATATTTTCATGTATTCAGTTGTTCCATTCGTCCTGACACACCTCTTGCCCGACAAATAGCGAACCATGAACGCTTTCCAGTCCAGTCCGGAGAGACTGCAAGACGTTATGCCAGGCTGATAGAGCTCGGGCAGCAAAAAGAACTCGATTATAAGAACCGATATATTGGGAAAAAATGCATGGTGCTATTTGAGGGCAGTACGTTGGAACTGAAAGGGAAAGTGCAATGCAGCGGTTACACACCAAACTATCTTCGGGTTCTGGTGGAGACAGATAACCTTCAAACCGCTCAAGCACTTACAGGAAAAGAACACATGGTTTTAATTGAGAGCTTAGGTGAGGATTTGAATTTAAAAGGGAGAGTGCTATCTTAATTTTCAGTTCTTTATACTACCTCAACATCAACTAAATCATTGCAATCCATGCCGATTAAATCCCGTATCCGTGCGATTCCCGATTACCCAAAAAAAGGGATCCTTTTTCGTGATATCACTACCCTTATCAAGGATCCGGTAGGTTTCAGGCTTGTCATCGACAATCTGACGCAGCACTGCCTGCTTGATGGTGTTGATTTTGATGTTATTGTCGGTATAGAAGCGAGGGGTTTTATTATCGGCGGCGCCTTGTCCTATACACTGGGCAAAGGATTTGTTCCTGTAAGAAAACCAGGAAAACTGCCTGCCGATGTTGTTTCGCAGGAATATGAACTTGAGTATGGAAGCGATAAGGTTGAGATTCATGTCGATGCGCTTGTATCCGGTCAAAGGGTTCTTCTTGTTGATGATCTGCTTGCAACTGGCGGGACAGCACTTGCTGCAGCAGCTTTGATCGAAAAAGTCGGTGGTATTGTTTCCGAAATGGCATTTATTGTTAACCTGCCTGATATCGGTGGCGAAAGAAAAATTCGAGAAAAAGGATACAATGTTTTCTCCTTGACAGAATTCGAAGGAGAATAAATGAAAGGTTTACTACGGACCAAAACCGTAGTACCTGTTCTTAAATGTATATGACCAAGGTGGTATGACTACATCGCAGTTTTCTGCGGAATATCATGAAACGGCAGCGAGAGCTGCCGTTCATCTTTTGCCGTCGTTTCATCATCAACCCCCCATCTGGCTTGCAGCTCCGTTTATTCTGCTTCTTTGCATGATTGCAACCGGCCCACTTCTCTATCCTCACTTATGGGAGCAGCACCACAGAAAAGTTTCCCTCGGTCTAGGGGCCATCGTTGTTGCATATTATGCATCATTCATGCCCAAAGGAGCCTTTATTCTTGAGCGTTCGCTTGAAGAGTACCTATCCTTTATGGCATTACTTACAGCCCTTTTTGCAGCTTCAGGCGGAATTCTTATCAGCATCGAAAGAAGGGGAAGTCCCTTCATCAATGGAGCGTTACTTTTTGCAGGAGCACTGTTATCAAATGTGCTAGGCACAACCGGTGCATCAATGCTTTTGATCCGCCCTTTTATGCGAATTAATGAAGGACGTATCAAGGCTTTTCATATTGTGTTTTTTATTTTTATCGTCAGTAATATTGGCGGTGCCCTCTCCCCTATAGGTGATCCTCCGCTTTTTTTAGGGTTTCTGAAAGGAGTTCCGTTTTTCTGGGTCA
>SZXZ01000042.1 GCA_005843835.1 Chlorobium sp. | reverse complement strand
TTTCATTTTTATCACATCTCAGTATAGAGATTAACAGCCCTCTTTCCTAACATGATTTCGTGATAATTATTTAGTTAACAAAGAGTTAACGGAGATTTTCAAAGGATATGACCAATTATTGTAAACGATAATCTTATGTAATAAGTTTCGGTGTAACCGAATTATCGTGCATTGATTTGTTCATGCTCGCTTTTATCTGACGCGTTTACAATTAACTGGTGTGTGTGATTTTTCCTATAGGTGCAGCGGTAAGCGCTTGTCGTTCTCTGTATGTCGCAGCTGTTGCGATGACGAATATCTCGGTAAGTCACCCCTATACCTGCATTCTGTTCTCCCAGATAGGCATTGCCCGTCCAGTTTTGACCTTCAATTGTGACCGGTGCCGGTGGCTGTATGAACCAACGCACCAATTACGGCACTGATTCCTGTCAATATTCCTGGAAACGTTCCCCACCATGATCCTTTTTCTTTTTGCTCATCCATATCATTTGTCCTTTTAAAGTTTTTGGGTACAAAAGTCGATGGGTTACACCTTTTATTTCTTCAGCTTTTTATCATACTTGCCTGCATGACTGGCGATTTTTTTAGGGGTGTGACCAACTGATCGTGGTTTATTCTCCCCTGCAGGGGTATAACGCAGTGAGCAGCAGAGGCATGCACATTGCATTTTTGCACGCTGTGAACTTGCCGGTGGTTTAGCATCAGACCGGGAGTTGATATCCTTTTTTGTTAAACAGGCGGAGCATGGCATCTACTACTTCAGGGTCGAACAGCTGCACCCTATTGCTCTCAATTTCATGTATGGCCTCTTCGAGACCTTTTGAGGTCGTATGTTAAAAACGGGGGTATAACTAAAGCCCCTCCGGAATTAAATTATTTGAGTGACTAACTCTCTTTTAACTCAATCCGGAGGAACTATGAAGCGCGCACTGAAAGATAATCAAGAGGCATTTGCCGGTCAAGATTTTTATATCGGTATTGATGTACACCAGAAACAGTGGACGATCAGTGTTCAAAGCAATCAAATGGCATTAGCCAAACCGCTGACGGTGGATCCTTCTGCTGGATCGCTATCGAGATATCTGCAGAGGCAGTATCCCGGCGGCAAGTATCATGCGGTTTATGAAGCGGGATACAGTGGTTTTTGGCCCGCACGAGATCTGTTTACTCATGAGATTGACACCATTGTGGTTAATCCGGCTGATATTCCGACGATGCATAAAGAGCGTTCAACCAAAACGGACAGTGTGGACAGCCGGAAACTGGCACGATCACTGGAAAATAAGGAGTTACGGGCAATCTATATTCCTGAACGGAAAGCAGAAGAGTACCGACTACTCAATCGGTATAGAAGTCAACTGGTCCGGGATGAGACTCGAATCAAGAATCGGATCAAGGCGATACTGGCTGAATTTAATTATCGGGTTCCAGTTGAGCTTGAAGGCAATCGTTGGTCGGGAGCTTATCTGCAATGGTTACAGAAAGTCAAATTTGAAACCCCCTATGCTCAGATAGCCTATAATGAGCGGTTGGAACAATTAGCTGAAAGCCGCAAAAGACTTGCAAAAGTCTTACGTGAGTTGAAGCTGATGGCAACACAGGAGCCATCAATAGGGGCACTTGTCAAACTGCTGCAGACGGTTCCTGGTGTTGGGTTTCTGACGGCAATCCTGTTCGTTGTTGAGCTGATTGATATGCATCGGTTCAAACGCTTTGATGAATTGGTCTCTTATATCGGGTTGGCTCCATCGGTTCATCAGTCGGATGAACGGTCGTACTCAGGAGGACTAACAAAGCGACAACATCATGAACTGCGATCTCGATTGCTTGAATCGGCATGGATAGCTGTCCGAAAGGATCCTGTACTGACCCTGAAATATGGTCAACTCTGTAAACGAATGAACAAGAATAAAGCCATTATCCGAATCGCTAAAATGTTGGTAAGTCGCATACGAACGGTTTGGAAAACACAAACTCCATATGTTTATGGTGTCATAGAATAACCCGTACACTTTGACGGTCAAATTGACATCAGGTGTGGACCTTTTACTCGCCCCTGCCTCTGTCTTCATTGAAGACACATGAGATTTCTCTTGAGGTTGAGGCCACACCTCCTATTTTAAACGTGACAATGCAGCACAGCACATAGAAGACGCCTCTGTCTGTTCATAACAGGTTCGATTAGATGGGCTGATCAAAGAATAGAAAAGTCATATGATGCCTGCTTACACGCAGGGTACAGGATGGCATGTAGAATCTCTCCGGCCAAGCTATAAAGGAGAGAATCGGGAAGAAATATTTTCTTTCAAAAAAACTTCTCTTTTTGCTTGGGTTTTTACATAACAGGGTCGAGGCGGCGGGTTGGTGTGGAGGTGTGTTAGCGTTTCAGGAACGTTGTTACCATATCAAGCAGTTCGGTTTTGTTGATGGGTTTTGTGATAAAGCTGTCGGCACCTGCTTCTTTGGCGTTTGCCTTGTCTTCTTTTGAGGTGAATGCTGATTGTGCGATAACGGGCAGGTCCGGGCGCTCATGCTTGATGATCTTTGTTGCTTCAAAACCGTTCATGATCGGCATCTTGAGGTCCATTAATACGAGATTGATTTCGGGGTGATGTCTGACGAGCTCAACTGCTTCCCAGCCGTTTTCGGCACTGAGGATGGTGATGTTCTCTTGTTTCAGGGTTTTTTTGAGCAGGATGGTGCTCAGGTCGTCATCTTCAGCAATAAGAATTGTAAATGCCTGAGGTGCATCGACTGCGTGCGGGGTAACGGGGGTAGACGATTTCGGTGAACTTACCGAATTATATGGAACGGTGAAGGTAAAGTTGCTTCCTGCTCCCTCTGATGACTCTACCCTGATGGTACCGCCGAGCATTTCGACAAATGCCTTGGTGATGCTTAACCCCAGACCGGCACCTTCGTGATCGCGGGTCAGGGAGTCGTTTACCTGATGGAATCGCTCAAATATTTTCTCTTTTTTGTTGCGGGGAATGCCAATACCTGAATCGATCACATAAAATTCAAGATTGTTGTCCTTTCTGGTATAGCCAAAATCAATACCACCCTTGGTGGTGAACTTCAAGGCATTCTGTATAAGGTTTGTTAAAATCTGATTCAGTTTAACGCTATCAGTTGTTATATAACTTTCGTTGTCGGGGAGTCCTGCTGTGGAGGTCAGACGCAATCCCCTTTTGTCGGATTCGGGTTTAAAAAAAGCCTGAAGATCATGCAAAAGCTCATTAACGGGTGTTTTGGTGATCTGGAGTGTTGCTTCCCGGGCGTCGATGCGTGAAATATCTATAAGATCATTGATCAGGTTGAGCATACGCTCGCCACTCTTATGAATAAGGGTAATAAATTCAGTCTGTTCCTCGCCGGTCAGTTGAGGATCTTTCAACAATTCGGTGAAGCCGAGAATGCCATTCATCGGGGTGCGTATTTCGTGGCTGATGTTGGCCATGAAGGCTGATTTTAACCGGTCGCTTTCTTCGGCCTTTTCCTTGGCTTCCATCAAATCGTGCAACAAAGTTTCGAGCTTAATTTCGGCGAGCCTACGGTCGGTAATGTTGGTGGTTGTACCGATAATTCTGTGTATATGACCATCGTTATCGAAAAGAGGATTCAGAGTAGTTTCCCACCACATCTGATTACCAAAAAAAGGCATAGATTCTATAAACTGAAGGGTGTGACCAGCTCGTATACAGGCATCGTAGTTACTCGTGATAGCCTTGGCAATTTCC
This sequence comes from Chlorobium sp., assembly GCA_005843835.1. Taxonomy (GTDB): domain Bacteria; phylum Bacteroidota; class Chlorobiia; order Chlorobiales; family Chlorobiaceae; genus Chlorobium. The sequence continues at coordinate 6,635 of SZXZ01000042.1, read as the reverse complement.
GGCTCGAACACTTGCTCGGGAGTTTTTCCTATAACCTTGTCATTGCTGATACCGGTCAGTTTGGCATTCATCGCATTATGTCCCTGATAACGGTAGGTGCCGTCAGGAAGAACATCTGCAACAAAAATAGAGTGATTGACCTCTTGATAAATACTTAGCAGAAACTGCTCGTTCTCCTTTAACTTCTGCTCATACTGGTTTTTTAGAATTTCCTGTTGATTACGTTCGGTAACATCATGGATTAAGCCGATCATTCCGGTCGTTTCATTATCCTTGTAATACTGGTAGTGAATTTCTCCGACAAAGAATGAGGCGTTTTTTCGTTTAAGCCTAAACTCAACGGTCTGGGTTTGCAAATGCCCTGTCAATGTTTCGTTATAGAGACTCAGTGCTTTTGAAAGTTCTTCTTCCGGCAGATATTCGGTAAAGGAATGGCCAACCATCTCATGGGGGAGATAACCAAAAAGGTGCTCAGCCGCGGGAGAGATGTACATTAGGGTTCCGTCTGAGTCAGACACAAAGACCAACTCAGCCATTTGTTCGGTAATAGAACGGAATTTGTTTTCGCTTATCTTCAACGCCTGCTCAGCCTGCTTGTGGACGGTAATGTCGATATGTGTGCCGAGCATACGCAATGGTTTACCATCGGCAGTCCTCGTCATCAACTTGCCTCGATCCATTACCCAAACCCACTGACCGTTTTTATGTTTCATCCGGAATTCGCGTTCATAAAATTCCAATGTCCCATTGCCAAGTTTTTCCGTTATAGCCATGGATTCGCTGAAATCATCGGGGTGAGCCAATGCCTGCCATATCTGAATACTCACAGGAGCAAGTTCTTCGCGGGTGTATCCAAGAATTTCAAACCACCGGTTATTCAGAATCACTTCCCCTGTCTGGACATTCCAGTCCCAGGTTCCAATTTGAGCAGCTTCAATGGTTGCCTCATAGCGCTCAGCCATTTCCTGTTCTTTTAATTGCGCCTGCTTGCGTTCAGTGATGTCCCATATAAGACCGATAAATCCACATTGATCCTCATCCTGGTAATACTGCAGATGGATTTCTGCATCAAAAATCGAGCCGTCTTTTTTTTTCATCTTGTATTCGACAACCTGTTTCGGGATTTTATTTGCCAGGGTGTCGTGGAAAACCTTCATAGCGGCAGGTATTTCATCGTCTGCCAAATATTCGATAAAAGAGTGGCCAACGGACTCCTCCGGCAAATAACCGGCCATTTTTTCAGCGACAGGTGATACATAGGTGATAATGCCAAGGGAGTCGGCAATAAAGTACAACTCAGCTATTTGTTCGGTAAGGGCTCGAAAGTTCCGTTCGCTGTGACGAAGCTCATTCTCTGTCTTTTTTTGCTCCGTAATGTCGGAGAAGATAACCCGGCACGTATAGTCAGTTTCACTGACAGCAGCATCAATCCGAACGGTTTTGCCGGCAAGGGGTTGAGGTTGAAAAGGGTCCGTCACAAACGTAACCTCACAAAATCCCGGCACCCTTTCTCGGAATACCTTTTCGAGCAGAGCATCTATTACCCTATGATCAACAGGCACAACAAAAGCGGTTAACGGCTTATCCTGTAGTATGGAACGATACACTCCAAGCAATTTTGCTGCCGTCAGGTTTGCTTTAAGAATCGTTGAGTCTCGAGCAAGGGTCAAATAGCCTAAAGGTGCATTTTCATAGAGCTCAGTGTAACGGTCACGACTCTCTTCGAGCTCCTTTCTCGACTGAACCAGTTCCTCCTGCTGCATGTCGAGTTCTATCTGGTGGACCGAAAGCTCATGGTTTATTCTTAGAAGATCATCAAGTGAGGGCGAAGTGCTGAGTCCTGAGAGGCCAGTGCTGAGGTTTATTTGTTTCAGCTGCTCTTCGGCGCGAGCCCTCAAATCGCTTGAGGTATCTGGTGGATTGCTGGGCTTTTTATTTGGCATAGCTGCTGGTATACAAGTCACAGGGGGCAATTACAAGGGTTGTTAGCATGATTAATTTACACATTGTTTCAATAATGTTCAGTGTGACCAACTGATCGTGCATAACTCTTTTGCGAAGTTACTATAATTCAGCAAAACTTACGTATGAAAATTGTTTTTTGACTTGTGGATTGCAGTGAAAAGCTACCGCATTATATATTGCATATATATTGATGCACAATTATTATATATTGAGTTATACGATTCGCTGGCAATCTTTTTACTGGAAATACTATGTCACAGCATGGTAATGGTCAAGATACCGCAATGCGTTCTCTTGAGAAACGCTATAGTGTTTTGCGCGATATATTTGACAACTCTGACCCTGAATTTGTCATGGAGCAGGACGGCACAATGCTTGAAGTCAACAAGACTTTTGCTGCAATTATCGGCAGGACGGTGCAAGAATGCCTTATGATAAACGCTTTTGATCTGCTTGAACCTGAAGTGTCAGCAATCAGAAAAAGTATGGTGGACGAAGCTCTCAAAACAGGCAAAAGCATCACCTTTGAGGATGAGCGTCAAGGGCTTTTTATACGGACTACGCTTAGACCTTTAGCCGACAGTAAAGGAAAGTTTACCCGCATCTCTATATCCGGACAGGATATTACTGCCGTAAAGCGTGCTGAACTGGAATCGAAAACCCAGAAGATCTTCAGAAGTGCCCTTATCGAGACAATGCCGGGTGGGTTTTATGTCCTTGACGCTGATGGACGTTTTGTTCAGTGGAATACCTATGAACGCGACATGGTTATGGGTAAAAAAGAGAGTGAAATGTCCAATACCTTAGCCATTGAGAGCATACACCCCGATTACAGACCGTTTATTCTGGAGAAAATCAACCAGATCATGACGAGCGGTAATGAGGATTCTACAGAAGTGAAAGTGCTTATACATGGCGGCCCTCTGTATCGCTGGCATCAGCTTTCGGCCAAAAGGATTTTCATAGACAACAGGCCATTTCTGATTGGGACGGCTACTGATGTTACGGCACGAAAATATAGTGACATGGCGGCTCTGAAAAAGAGCGAAGAGAAGTTCAAAATTATGTTTAAGGAGCATTCGGCCATAAAATTGCTCATTGATCCTGAAACTTCAGAAATCGTTGATGCTAATGAGGCGGCAGCCGAGTTTTATATGTGGCCGATACAGGAGCTCCGCACCATGACCATGGAGCAAATAAATACGCTTCCACCTGATGAGGTAAAGGGAGCTCTTGAAAACAACAGACTTGAGGGCGGAAATCGCCCGTTACTTTTTCAGCATCGCAGAGCAGACGGTTCTTTGCGTCATGTTGAGGTGTTCAGCAAAACAATCGATTTAGGCGGGAGATCTCTGTTGTATGCCATTATTCATGATATCACGGAACGCATACAGGCTGAACGCCAGCTTACAATAATGAGCACTACTGTAGAGCAAAGCCCAACGGCTGTGATCATTACAAATCCTGTGGGGGCTATTGAATATGTCAACCCGATGTTTACCAAGCTTACAGGCTATACAGCGGAAGAGGCAAAAAAACAAAACCCCCGCATACTGCAATCAGGGTTGATGCCTGAAGGTGTCTATCAGGAACTCTGGGAAACCATTCTTGCCGGCAAGGTCTGGCGTGGAGAAATATATAACAAAAAGAAAAACGGAAAACTTTACTGGGAGTCGGCAGTTATATCTGCTATCAGAAATTCTGAGGGAGAGATAATAAACTTTGTTGCTGTAAAGGTTGATATCACTGAACAGAAGCAGATGCTGGAGGCTTTGATTGCAGCCAAAGATAAAGCCATTGAGAACGACCGGCTGAAGTCGGCGTTTCTCGCCAATATCAGCCATGAAATCCGCACCCCGATGAATGGTATTCTCGGCTTTTCAGAACTTTTGCAAGAAATGTATCACACCGACGAGGAACGGGCTGAATATCTCGGCCTGATTCATCAAAGCGGGCATCGAATGCTCAATCTGATCAATGACCTCGTCGATATTTCACGCATTGAAGCGGGCGAAACCAGGCTGCACTTATCACCGACACCCATCAATGAAGTCGTCGGTGATCTCTGCGCTTTTTTTAAGCCTCAGGCTGACAACAAGGGATTACGGTTACGCAGCACGACTGGACTGCCCGATAACGAAAGCATCATCGTTACCGATAACGCCAAGGTTCAACAGATCCTGACCAATCTGGTCCAGAATGCGATGACATTCACCCGTTCGGGCGGTATTGAGGTCGGCTATACCAAAAAGGAAAACATGCTGGAGTTTTATGTGGCTGATTCAGGCATCGGTATTCCTGTTTCGATGCACAAGTCAATTTTTGATCGTTTCCAGCAGGTTGACAAATCCTTAACACGAGCTCATGAGGGCTCAGGCTTGGGGCTCTGTATTTCAGAGGCTTTTGTGAATATGCTTGGTGGCAGCATCAGGGTTGAGTCTGCTGAAGGTAAAGGAAGCACCTTTATATTCACGCTTCCCTATACGCTTGAGGGTTCCCTGAAACCGGAACAACTTTCTCCTGACCTTCTTGAGCAAACCACTGCAACACCCCCTTTAACGGTTCTGCTAGCCGAAGATGACGAGGTAAGCACTATGCTGCTCACAAAAAGCCTGAAAAACGAAAACATCAATTTTCTTTGTGCCGAAAACGGATGGGTTGCCACAGAACTCGTTGAGCGTCACCCTGAGATCAATCTTGTGATTATGGACCTTAAAATGCCGATCATGAACGGGTTTGAGGCAACAAAGCTGATCAAACTTGATCACCCTGACCTGCCCATTGTTGTGCTGTCGGCATTTACTTCTGAAGAAGTGCGACAAAAAGCAAAGGAGGCTGGGTGTGACGGTTTTATAACGAAACCGATCGGCAAAGAAGAGCTCGTTGAAATCACAGAGTTTCTCGTCAAGCGATAACTATGCAACATTCGCGCTGGATGAATAACCCCTGGTTAAGCAATCTGCCTGCTGGCCATTTCTCTAAAAAAGCCGTCCACAGCAATCAGTTCCCCGTAACTGCCGGACTGCACTATCCTGCCTTTATCGAGGCAGTATATGCGGTCGGCTTGACGGATAGTGCTCAGGCGATGAGCTATGACAATTCGGGTAGCTTTAAGCTGTTCAAGACTGTTGGCGACAATCTCCTGGGTACGATTATCAAGAGCACTGGTAGCCTCATCAAAAAAGATGATCCCCGGTTTACGAACGAGAGAACTTGCAATAATCAATCGCTGTTTCTGTCCACCGGACAATGTCCCGCCCCCTTCGCTGATAACCGTATGCATACCCATAGGCATCTGGCGGATATCTTCATCAAACCCGGCCATTGCTGCAGCTTCCCAGGCGTCGTCTACGGTGAGAATTGATGATCCGATAATGTTCTGCAAAATAAATCCGGGCTGCAATTGGCCATTCTGCATCACCACCCCAATCTGGCGTCGGACAGCCTGCACATTCAACGATGCCAGATCCTCGCCATCGTAATAAACTGTGCCCGAATCAGGTTTTTCAAACCCAAGAAAAATCCTTAACAGTGTTGACTTGCCCGATCCGGACCCTCCTACCAGAGCAATAAACTCACCGGGAGCAACGGAAATATTTATATCATAAAGAATCTGAGGAGTGTCGCTACTGTAGCTGAAATTCAAGTTACTCACCGATATGCCGCCCAAAAGCTTTCCCGGATACTTTTTTGTTTCGTCCGATTCGGGCATCATTTCAAGTACAGGCTTCAGCCTTTCGTAAAGAGGCACAACGTTCAAACTTGCGATCACGGTCATAACCATCTGCAGGAGCGTTGTTTGAAACCCGGTATACGCTGAAGTAAACGCTATAAAAGAACCTGCACTGAGTTTATCGACCTGTAAAAAACTACCTGCCGAAAAAATAATCATTGCCATCGCCGCTACCGGAAAAGATGTAGCCACCACAAAAAGCGTGTTCTGCAGTTTACCCGCTTCAAACATAAGACCCCGTTCACGTGTAAAAAGGCCAGCCCATTTTGAAAATGCAGCTTTTTCTGTTCCTGTAACCCGTATCTTGGTAATACCGGCAAGCAGATTGCCGAGCAATCCTGATATCCTGCCCTGTACAGCAATTGCCTCCCGATTAAGACTGAGTTGACGGAGAGAGATCAAGACCGTTCCGGCCACCATAAAAACCGTCAGCATAAGCGCCACAAGCGCCAGCTTCCAGCTATAGTAAAAAAGCAGACTGAGCGAAAAAATGCTGAAGAGCATGCCAAGAACAACACTGACGGCTGAACTGCTCAGAATTTCACGAATCTGGGTGGCTCCCATCACCCTTGCTGCAAGATCACCCGAAGAGTAGCGGCGAAAAAAGTTGCTCGGCAGGTTCAAAAGCCGGTCAATCAGCCCAGGCTGAATCAGCATGTCAATACGAGTCTGCATTCTTAATGCAGCAATCTGTTTGGCCAGATCAAATCCCGATACCGATATAACACTCGCCACTAAAATCAATGTCAGCTGTAACAGCTGGGTGCGGTCAGACTGTGGTATAACGGTGCCAAAAAGCAACCCTGTAAGCACCGGAGTCAGAAGGCCCAGAAGAGCACCGGCAGTGCCAAAAAGAAGCATCCGAATGACATCGCCCCGACACCTAAACATGCCAAACCGAAGCAATTCCATGCCAAGCATCGGTTTTTCAGGAAAA
>SZXZ01000020.1 GCA_005843835.1 Chlorobium sp. | reverse complement strand
GACAATATCCAAAAATATGAAGGATCACGGCCACAAACCATAGCCCAGCGATAACCGGTTTTATCAAGTGCGATAACATTGTAACTGGCATAAAACGGCCCGAAAAACGATACCTTCAAAGCCCCTTTGCTGGTATCTCCAACAAAAACTCCACGTCCCTGAATAGTCTGCAACTGTCTTTTTTTTCTATCGTACCCTTTGTTTATCACCTTGACACTTCCATCCTCTGCACGTGTATAGGATGCTGAAACCTGTTCCAAGTCCTTTTCAAACGAGTTATCAATGCGTGCGACTTCATACCAGGTACCAAGAAAACGATCAAGATTAAAATTGTCAACAACAGTAACTCCCCTGGGAATACCCATACAACCGGTGAGGAGGAGGATTGAGAGCAAAAAAAGTTTTTTAAGCATAGTTTTGTATTATTTTTTTTATGAATCGGAAGCTGTATTCCTGCATGACTCGCCAGGATACTCTATTTCAACCGTTGAGTGATACAATCCATAATGTTCCACAAGCATTCTTATCTGCTCCTTAAGCTTCATGTAGGCTTCGACGTCAAGAAGAGTGTTAACTTCAAGATGTGCCGTAAATACAGAATGCACCCCATCAAGTGACCAGACGTGTGCATGATGCACTGCATGTATATGCTGTAATTTTTCTATTTCCCGGGTAATGACAGCGAGATCAACTTCCGGAGGAACCGCCTGAAGAAAAACCGGTAACATAACCCTGAGATTTTTTACGACTCCACCTAAAATATACAGTGTAATCATAACAGCAAGAATCGGGTCAAGTACAGGAACGTCCCAGAATAAGAGTATAACTGCAACCACAAGTACTGCTACCCAGCCTAACACATCTTCCAGCAAGTGCAAGGCTACAACTCTTGAATTCATGCCTTTTTCTGTCGATAGTCTTGCCATGGCAAAACCGTTAACTGTTACACCGGCAACAGCTAACAGAATCATCCCTCCTGCATCAGGATGACGGGGTGCAAAAATTCGTGGTATTGCCTGGGAAAGGATGAAGAGTGAGCTCGTGAGAAGCACTACCGTACTGATAAGAGCACCAAGAAGAGAAAATCTTTTATAACCGTATGAATAACGGGGGTTACTTTTGCCGGCAGATATCTTTTCGAAATACCATGCCTGACCAAGAGCAAACGAATCTCCAAGATCATGGACAGCATCAGCAAGAATGGCGGTACTGCCGGTTATAACTCCACCAACAATTTCCACAAAGGCAAATCCAAGATTAAGAAAAAAAGCAAGCTTGATGTTTCCTGATGCATGATGATGATGGTTGCCATTATGGTGATGGTCATCATGCCTATAGGGTTCTGACGTTGTATTGCTCATGCGGTTAGATAGAGTGAACACACCCTCTTTGTCGTTAATATGCAGAACAGGGTCTTCAGGAAAGTTGCCGCAAGCTTAAAAAAACTTTCATCTTTTTAACCACTCTATGTTCTTTTGTATTTGTTCAATGATAAATCAATCAAATACTACAGTTTTTTTGCCATTTACCAGAATACGATGCTCAGCATGAAGTCGTAAAGCTTTCGCAAGCACCAGTCGTTCAAGATCGCGCCCTTTCCTTACAAGATCGTTACGTGTATCCTTGTGGCTAACCCTCATTATATCCTGCTCTATAATAGGACCTTCGTCAAGCACCTCAGTAACATAGTGACTTGTTGCACCGATAATTTTAACTCCACGCTCATACGCTTGCCGGTATGGATTGCTGCCAACAAACGCGGGAAGAAAAGAGTGGTGAATATTGATGATTCTGTTTTTATAAGATTCAACAAACTGTGAAGAAAGCACCTGCATATACCGGGCAAGGACTATGGTATCAATTGAACTTTTTTCAAGCAGATCAAGTTCCTGCAATTCAACTTTCTCCTTAGTATCGCTGGTAATTGGAAAAATATGAAAAGGAATTCCATACTGTGCAGCAAGCGGCGCAAGATCTGAATGATTGGATATGATAATTGCTAAATCAATTGCAAACTCTCCGATACTGTTACGCCAGAGAATTTCAAGAAGACAATGATCATAACGGGATACAAAAATAGCTATCCGGGTTTTACGCGCTGTTAGCCGAATTATCCATGAAGCATCGAACTCTTTTGCCAAGGGCCTGAACGCATCTTCAAGCTCGGATGCTGAAATTGAATATTTTTCGGCACTCCATAATACCCGTACAAAAAAAATCTTTTCAACAGGATCAACGTGCTCATCCAGATCAAGAATATTTCCACCTCGCTCATAAATAAACTGTGAAATGCGTGATACAAGTCCGGCACGATCAGGACAGGACAAAAGCAGAATATAATTCTGAGGGCTAGTCTCTGACATTATCATTTTTTAAAGTTCATTATCTTCTTTTGCCTTTCTTTTGCCGATATGCATGTATGCAACTACAAAATTTAATGTATTTTTATCACCAATTAGCCGCTTGCTTTAAAAAAAGTATTAATTCAGGAATGCATAATTTTTTGCGGTGGAGTATATCGGTATCTCTGATTACTCTTCTATGCACCATCAGCTATCTATTTTGGGATATTGAAATTGCATTGTTTTTCCATGCATTGAACGACACTCAATCTCATGATGTATTCAACATAATAACCGGCTTTGGCGAATCCCAATGGTACCTTGGAGCAGGAGTGCTGCTTTTTGTTGTATTTCGCCGACGAAACCGGTTCCGATCATATTTAGGCCTCTTCATGTCTTTGTCTGTTGCGGTTTCTGGAGTCAGTGCGGATATTATAAAGTATGTAGCGGGTAGAGCCAGACCGATACTTTATTTCAGTGACAAGCTCTATGGGTTTAATCCATTCCATTATGAATACGAATGGATATCCTTTCCCTCCGGTCATGCGACTACTGCTTTCAGTGCCGCGATGGTTTTATTAATACTTTACCCTAGATGGCGTATACTCTTTCTTGCCGCAGGTGCATGTATTGCATTCAGTCGTATATTTCTCACAGAACATTATCTCAGCGATGTCATTGCGGGCTCCTTTTTAGGCTTTGTTTCAACATTCCTGCTTTACCACTTTTATTTCAAAACACAATTTGATGTCTCTGAATTCAAATAAAACTGAAACTCTCTGGTTTCTTGCCGCACTGACAGTCCTGATTCTTACCAGCTTTTTTTTCGGCCTTGGATCTGCCCCACTGTTTGATGTCGATGAAGGTGCATTCAGTGAGGCTACCCGTGAAATGATTGTCAGCAAAAATTATCTGACAACCTATCTTAATGGTGCGCCACGTTTCGATAAACCAATTCTGATATACTGGCTGCAGTTGCTGTCCGTTAAACTTTTAGGCTGCACTGAATTCGCATTCCGGCTGCCTTCCGCCTTGGCTGGATCCGCATGGGCTGCAATAATTTTTATTTTTGTTCGTAAACATACCGGCAACCGGCAGGCGTTTTTAGCTTCCGCATTAATGGTATTGTCTTTTCAAGTTGTCGTTATCACCAAAGCTGCCATAGCCGATGCACTTTTAAACAGCTTTCTTGCATTAACAATGTTTGCGCTACTGCAACATATAACAACAGGGTCAAAAAACTCGCTTCTTCTTGCCTTTGCTGCTGCAGGATTCGGTATGCTTACCAAAGGTCCTATAGCCTTACTTATACCTCTAGCCGTTTCCTTTTTGTTCTATCTGCAGGAAGGAACATTGAAAAAGTGGATTAGGATACTCTTCTACCCTTATGGAATCTTACTGTTTCTCTGTATTGCACTTCCCTGGTATATCCTTGAATACAAGGACCAGGGGATGGCTTTTATTGAAGGGTTTTTCTTCAAGCACAACATCAGCCGATTCAACACTTCCTATGAGGGACACTCAGGATCACTGCTTTATTATGTGCCAGTCCTGATCATAGGGATGATGCCTTTTACCGGTGTGCTCTTTAGCGTTTTTTTAAATGTAAAAAAACTTCTTTCCGACAGGACAAACCGGTTTCTTTTTATCTGGTTCTGTTTTGTTTTTATTTTTTTCTCTTTGTCGGGCACAAAGCTTCCTCACTATGTTATCTATGGCTATACACCGCTCTTTGTCCTTATGACCAGAGCATTGCCGTTAAGCCGCCATCCTGAGCGTTTTGTGATATGGCCGCTGATGCTGTTAGCTATCCTTGCATGCATCCCCTATTTCCTGCCGATTGCAATTCAAAAAGTCGACGACGTCTATATAAAAGCTGTTCTTGCAGGAGCAAGCGAGTTATTCGGCCTGAAGCATATCCTCATTATTATCGCTGCAGGTGTAACCCTTGGCATTGTACAAATTATCCCTAAGATTTCTACTTCCGGAAAACTCATTGCTTACGGGATAGTTCTTTCGTTTCTTATCAATATGCATTTAATGCCCCTTGCTGGACAACTTCTCCAAAAACCAGTTAAAGACGCGGCTCTTATGGCAAAAAAAGAGGGTTATAAAATCGTGATGTGGGACGTCTATTACCCCTCTTTTTTATTATATTCTGAATCTTTTGCAGAAGAGCGTGCACCAAAACAAGGTGAAATTGTTTTGACGACCGTAAACCAGCTCAATACTCTTAAAAACCCTGCCATACTCTATAGTAAATATGGTATTGTGCTGGCTAAACTAACGAGATGAATTCCAGATTATGAAGCTTTCAGTCGTCATACCGGTCATGAATGAGGCTGAAAACATTAAACCTTTGTTTGTTGCGCTTGCAACATCACTCGCCGGTATAGATCATGAAATTGTTCTCGTTGATGACGGTTCAACCGATGGTACAGTCAATGAAATTCAGTCATGTGCCCCACATAACGCTCATCTTGTAATCCTCAACAAAAATTACGGACAGACAACGGCAATGGCTGCAGGTATTGACCATGCACACGGTGAACTGATAGCCACAATGGATGGAGATCTGCAGAATGACCCATCGGATATTCCCATGATGATGCAATACCTTTATGACAACGATCTTGATGTTGTTGCAGGAAGAAGGGCGGGGCGACAGGATGGTATGATTCTCAGGAAAATTCCCAGCAAAATAGCGAATGCCCTCATCAGGAATTTAACCAATGTCCACATCCACGACTATGGATGCACTTTAAAGGTATTCAAAAAAGAAGTTGCCAAAAATCTTGGTCTTTACGGGGAGTTACACCGCTTTATACCCGTGCTTGTACAGCATTATGGCGCCAGAATGGAAGAGGTTGATGTTCAGCATCATCCACGGAAATTCGGACAATCAAAATATGGTATAGGCCGCACCTTCAAGGTACTGAGTGATTTGCTGTTTATGGTTTTTTTCCAGAAATACAGTCAAAAGCCAATGCATCTTTTTGGTACCCTTGGCTTTTTATCCCTTTTTATAGGACTTGCCCTGAACATTTACCTCCTTGTACTGAAAATTTTTGGAGAAGAAATCGGGGGACGCCCACTGCTTTCCTTAGGAATCATTATGACCTTCATCGGCATTCAGCTTATTACTACAGGGTTCATTGCCGAATTCATCATGCGAACCTATTACGAGTCTCAAAACAAGAAACCCTATATCGTTAAAAAGATCGTTGGCAAACAATAAAACCAGCCATTATAAGCTGCTCAAGCCACTTCTCCAGCTTCTTGTTACTGCTCTGGCTCTTTATATGGTTTTTAAAAAAACCGATATTGCAAAACTTTTCAATATCATGCGAGGTGCCAACCCATGGTACCTGTTGACTGCCATTGTTTTTTTTAATATCTCCAAGCTTTTTAACGCGATACGCTTAAACCGATTTTTCAAAGCTATCGGAATTGACCTGTCGCCCTTATACAACCTTAAGCTTTATTATTTAGGAATGTTTTATAACCTTTTTCTTCCGGGTGGTATCGGAGGCGATGGTTATAAGATTTACGTGCTGCAGAAAAACCATGGCCTGAAGATGATCAATGTCTTTCATGCAGTGTTATGGGACAGAATATGCGGAATCTTTGCACTGGTATTTCTATCAATTATACTTCTCCTTCCCAGCAGTTTCGCAGGGAAATTCCCGGCTCTGGTTCCTTATTCATGGGCATTGCTTTTTATGACCTACCCGTTTGCCCTGATACTGAACAAGATGTTCTACAAACAGTTCATCAAGGTCTTCACCATCACCGCAATAGAATCAATGCTTGTTCAGATTACACAGGTTATTACAGTATTTTTCATTCTAAAGGCAATCTCACAGCACGCAAATCTCATTGATTATCTGGCGATTTTTTTGATATCATCGATAGCCACCATCATACCTATTACTATTGGAGGGGCTGGAGCGAGAGAAATAACTTTCTTTTATCTGCTTGGAACCATACATCTCGAAACTGACACCGG
>SZXZ01000028.1 GCA_005843835.1 Chlorobium sp. | reverse complement strand
TTGAAGAACTTGACCGTACCATTGTAATACTGTGTGCGTCCGCACCAGCAGGGTTTAATACCATGACTTTCGCTTCTCTTGAAAATCCAGACCGTGATTTTGCCGCGACGCTGGTCGCAGCGGGTATGATCACGTCAATGATCCTCATTCCCCTACTTCTCACCATTCTTTAAGAAAAATCAAAAAAGGGAATTGAAATATTTTATTTTTTAATATATTCACAACGCTATTGAGGAGTGGCCAAATTGGTAAGGCTCCTGATTCTGGATCAGGCAATTGCAGGTTCGAGTCCTGCCTCCTCAGCAGAACATAAAAACAAAAAAGACACGGTTAACAAGCTGTGTCTTTTTTGTTTCCCCGATTTTGCATAAAAAAAAGAGACAGAACTTGCGTTCTGCCTCTTTTTATATAAGCAACCGAAAAATCGGAAACTTATTTTGCTGGTGCTGCAGGTGCTGCAGGTGCTGCTGGTGCTTCTGCTGCTGGTGCTGCAGGTGCTGCTGCTGGTGCTTCTGCTGCTGGTGCTGCAGGTGCGGCAGGAGCTGCTGCTGGTGCTTCAGTTGCAGGTGCAGCTGCAGGAGCTTCTGCAGGAGCTTCAGTTTTTTTTGCACAGCCTACGAAAGAAACTGAGCTTAAAAGAAAGAGGAAGATGAAAAGTTTTTTCATTGCTAGGATTGTTATTTTTGTTGTTTGATAATTGACAGCTTCATCAGCTCTCGAATATTAAAAAAAAACAGAGACTTTTCAAAAGCCTACTGTATGGCGGAATATGCAAAATATTTCCATATCCCGCCACAATAAATGTTTTTTTACTCCACAAGAATCTCTAATTCGGCTTTTTCAAGCTCATGGAAGTTCAGGTATCGATAGATGTTATCTTCCTTGCCACCTGAAAGTTGACGTGTAAAGACCTCCATATATTCGTCTCTATTTGGCAAATGACCCAGAAGTGCACAGACAGCTGCAAGTTCAGCCGAACCAAGGTAAACCTGAGCACCTGTGCCCATGCGATTGTCGAAATTCCTGGTACTGGTTGAAAATACTACCGCATTATCAGCGACTCTGGCCTGGTTACCCATACACAGAGAACATCCGGGAGGTTCAATACGCGCACCTGATGCCCCGAAAACGGAATAATAGCCTTCTTCAGTAAGTTTTTTCATATCCATCTTCGTAGGGGGTACAATCCACAGCTTGACCGGTACTGCACCCTTGTTCCTTAATATCTCGCCAAGTGCCCTGAAATGTCCGATATTTGTCATGCAGCTGCCAACAAAAACCTCATCAATAACTTTGGGTTTATGTTTGTCACGAAGCACTTCACTGAGAGTCATGACATCATCAGGGTCATTGGGACAGGCAAGAATCGGTTCCGTGATGATACTCATATCAACATCTATGATTTCAGCATACTCTGCATCAGCATCAGGAGCAAGAAGCGAAGGATTATTAAGCCAGGCTTTCATTTTGTCAATACGACGTTGCAGGGTATCAGCATCGCCATAACCCTCTTCAATCATTTGATCGAGCAATTTGATATTCGAGCTGAGATATTCAATGACCGGCTCTTTATCGAGACGAACAGTACATGCAGCAGCACTCCGTTCAGCGGAAGCATCACTAAGCTCAAAGGCCTGCTCTACCTTCAGTTGGGGAAGGCCCTCAATTTCAAGAATACGGCCGGCAAATACATTTTTCTTACCTTTCTTTTCAACGGTCAAAAGCCCACGGTTTATAGCCACATAAGGAATGGCATTGACAAGGTCACGCAAGGTGATTCCAGGCTGGAGCTTTCCTGTAAAACGTACAAGAACCGATTCGGGCACATTGAGAGGCATTGTTCCGGTAACTCCGGCAAAAGCTACAAGTCCTGAACCTGCAGGAAAAGATATACCGATCGGAAACCGTGTATGAGAGTCAGCACCTGTACCGAGTGTGTCGGGTAACACCATTCGGTTCAACCATGTATGAATTACCCCGTCACCGGGTTTAAGCGAAACACCTCCCCTGCTCTGAATAAAATACGGAAGGCTTCTGTGCATCTTAATGTCTGATGGCTTAGGATAGGCTGAAGTATGGCAAAAACTCTGCATCAGAAGATCTGCGCTGAAGCTTAATGCTGCAAATTCCTTTACTTCGTCACGAGTCATAGCTCCAGTTGTATCCTGTGAACCAACCGTCAATGTTTCAGGCTCAACATACATCCCTGGTCGCACGCCTGATAAACCGCATGCTTTTCCTATCATTTTTTGTGCAAGGGTGTAGCCTTTGCCACTGTCTGCAGGCTGTTCAGGCCGAATAAACAAGGTATCTTCACCCAGACCAAGAGCCTTTCGAGCTTTTCTTGTGAGAGTCCTGCCGATGATCAGGGGTATACGCCCTCCAGCTCGAACCTCATCAGAAAGCGTGTTAGGAGAAAGTTCAAAACGCGCTATTACCTCTCCCGCCTTCTCAATTTTTCCCTCAAAAAGAAAAAGATCAATGACATCCCCCATATCCATCGCGGTAACATCTGCCTGGATTGGCAATGCTCCTGAATCCTCTGCTGTATTGAAAAAAATGGGTGCAATAATACTTCCAAGCACCACACCTCCTGTCCGCTTGTTCGGTACAGCTGGAATATCATTGCCCAAGTGCCATTGAACAGAATTAATGCCTGACTTTCGGCTTGAACCAGTCCCTACAACATCTCCAACATAGGCGAGTGGAAAACCTTTAGCTTTTAATGTTGCGATCGTTCCAATAGGATCCTGCATTTTAGTGCCAAGCATACAAAGGGAATGCAGAGGAATATCGCTACGGGTAAATGCCTCACTTGCCGGAGAGAGGTCGTCGGTATTCGTTTCACCGGGAACCTTGAATACCGTAAGTGTCATTTTTTCAGGAAGAAGAGGTTTGGAGGTAAACCATTCGGCTTCTGCCCAGGATTTAAGGACCTCTAGTGCAAAGTTATTTGTTTTTGACAGATTCACGACCACATCAAACATCTCATAAACCAGCAGGGTTTTTTTTAACACAACTACGGCTTCACGGCATATCGCCTGATCGTTATGACTTAATGCATCAACAAGGGGTTTGACATTATAGCCGCCAAGCATTGTTCCTAAAATGCTTACGGCTTCCAGATTACTGATCACACTACAAGAAATATCCCCTTTGAGAATACCGTCTAGAAAAGCAGCTTTTTCAAATGCAGCATCATCAACACCTGGACTGATATGCTCGCAGAATAACTCAAGCAAGTACTCCTTTTCTTCAACGATATCCTGTTTCAGAAGGTCGATAAGCAACCGGGCCTGCTCGGCCGTTAATGGTAAGGGTGGAATACAAAGCTTCGCTCGTTCTTCGGTATGTGCACGATATTGTTGTACAAGACTCATGAGGTCAATCTCCCAGTGTTATGGATGTTGGAAACGAGTGTTTTATAAAAAACCGGTAGGGGAAAATCGCGATACAATCCCGCAATAAATAGAAGAAGTAAAATACTATCCCGTACTTTTAAAACCAAAACGACGAAACCCCATACTCCTCAAAAGACCGAACTTCTTTAGGCAGAAAGGCTGGTTATACTTCTTTCTTTATGTAAAAATGAAAAGCGGTCGTCTTCTTAAGATTAACAATTATGTAATCAACATGCTATCACCATAACTTAGAAAGTTATACCCATTGTCGAGGGCTTCAATATAGGCGTTTCGCAAATTACCCTGACCTGCTAATGCTGCAGTAAGCATCAGTACTGTTGATCGGGGAGCATGAAAGTTGGTAAGGAGAAGATCGATAAGCCGAAAGTGATACCCTGGATAAATAAATATATCAGCTTCACCGGAAAGCGGTTCGAATTCCGCACTACCTGATATACTCATAATACGATCACTGGCATGTTCGAGAGCCCTGGTAACCGTAGTTCCAACTGCTATAATTCTCCCGCCGGCAGTTTTGGTTCGACGGATTTTTTCGACCGTATGCTGTGGAATAGAATAAAACTCACGGTGCATGACATGCTCCTCAAACGACACTACCCTGATGGGAAGAAAGGTACCAAGGCCGACATGGAGAACGAGGGCCGCAACGTCAACACCCTTTTGGCGAAGCTTATTAAACAACTCCTGTGTCATATTAAGTGAGGCTGTCGGTGCAGCTACTGACCCCGGAAATTCGGCGAACACAGTCTGATAGCGGTGAAGATCAACTTCTTCGGCATCCCTTTTGAGATATGGTGGAATGGGTACTTCCCCGAACTGCTCGAATAGATCGCTTAACGAACCAGTACCTCGAACTGAAATACGGGCAATACCAAAATCAATAATGTCTGTAATAAGCAGTTCATGATTGTGCGCAATGAGTGTATCCCCTTTTTTTAGCTTTCCTCGATAAAGGACGAGACATTGTTCTCCCTCATGCTTTTCAAGAAGCATCAACTCAACCCTTCCCCCGGTTTGTTTGGAGGCAAACAACCTTGCCCGAACGACACGGGTGTTATTGAGCACAAGCAGATCCCCTTCTCTTAAAAAAGATTCTAACCCGGCATATTTGGCATGCTGGATTGCTCCTGACTTACTGTCAAGAACCAAAAGACGAGTTGAACCTCGCTCTAGAGGAGGATATTTAGCAATCTTTTCTTCTGGCAGTTCGTAATCAAAGTCTCCTACTTTCATAGCATTCTTAATCTTGCCCGAACAGCTTCCGCATGAGCCTGAAGCCCTTCAAAATCTGCAAAAGAAGCAATTTTTTCTCCACTTGCATGCAATTGCTGCTTCGAATAAGAAATAATTGAAGTATGCTTGACAAAGTCGCGAACAGAAAGTGGAGAGAAAAATCGAGCGGTACCATTGGTCGGCAGCGTATGATTTGGCCCTGCAAAATAATCTCCGACAGTTTCGCAGGAATAACCACCCATAAAAATAGCACCGGCATGATGAATTCCAGGAAGAATATCCCATGGATTTTGAACATGCAGTTCGAGATGCTCAGGTGCTATCATGTCCGACACCTCACAAGCCTCTTCTAGTGAAGATACAAGAACAATAGCACCATTATGCTGCAGCGATGAGGCAATAATTTCCCGTCGAAGCATAGTAGGAAGACGGGTTTCAGCATACTCCTTAACAGCAGTGGCCAATTCCTCGGAAGAAGTTATCAGCACTGCAGATGCATCAGGGTCATGTTCTGCCTGAGCAAACATGTCAAGGACAATAAATTCAGCATTTGCAAATGCATCAGCTATAATAACAACTTCAGAAGGGCCTGCTATACTGTCAATCGAGACGTGTCCGAA
>SZXZ01000015.1 GCA_005843835.1 Chlorobium sp. | reverse complement strand
ATCAATATTTTCTATAGCATCCTCGAAGCTTACTCCCGGTTTTGCTACAGTAGCTTCAAATGGATACAGGTTAACTACAACCAAATCAATAAAGCTGATGCCATTCTCCTGAGCCTCTTTGACGTGGTCAGTGTTTTCCCTGACGGCAAGAAGGCCTCCATGAATTTTTGGATGAAGTGTTTTCACCCGTCCGTCCATGATTTCCGGAAATCCGGTTATTGTGGAAATTGAAGCTGCACTGATACCTGAATCCAGTAATGTTTTTAAGGTTCCTCCGGTCGAGAATATCTCAACACCCATAGCATTCAAGTTCCGGCAGAAATCAACAATACCGGTTTTATCAGAAACCGACACCAATGCTCTCTTGATTAACGGATCAGACATTTGTAGAATATTTATTTATAGTTTTATTTGAATGGTCAGATTTGTAGTTCGGGAAATGTAAGAAATAATCAACAAATGACTAATCATAAAACACGTATCGCCGTGTTCTGCTCTGGCACCGGAAGCAATTTTGAGGCAATCTTCAATCATATCAAAAACAAACGTCTCAATGCTGAAATTGCTCTCTGCCTTTCAAATCGTGCACAATGCGGAGCCATGGAGTTTGCAAAACATAATGGTATTTCTACGGTGCAAATATCTGAAAAACAGTTTGAATCATTTGACGATTTCGCCTTTGCCATGATCAAATGCCTCAAGGATCAAAACATTGACAACGTTCTACTTGCTGGATATATGCGCAAGGTGCCTGAAGCGGTCGTCACTGCGTTTCCTGATAAAATACTCAACATCCATCCTGCCCTTCTGCCAAAATTCGGTGGAGAGGGCATGTATGGCATTCATGTGCATTCTGCCGTTATCAGCGCGGGTGAAACAGAAAGCGGGGCAACGGTTCATTTTGTGAATG
Organism: Chlorobium sp.; assembly: GCA_005843835.1. Classification (GTDB taxonomy): domain Bacteria; phylum Bacteroidota; class Chlorobiia; order Chlorobiales; family Chlorobiaceae; genus Chlorobium. Next base: position 4,535 of record SZXZ01000015.1, on the reverse strand, counting down.
AGGAATATGATAAGGGCCGGATACTGCTACAGCGAAAAGTTCCTGTTTTGGCTGACGATACTCCTGAAACACTTGCAGCAAGGGTGCTTGAATGCGAACACAGACTGTACCCTGAAGCTGTTGAAAAAATGCTTTCCGAACAACAATCATGAAGCCTTGTCTACTCAATATCACCGAGATCTTTCATTCCATACAGGGGGAATCGTCCTTTGCAGGTTGGCCTTGTGCCTTTATAAGGCTTACGGGATGTGGTCATGGTTGCTTCGGGTGTGATACATCCTATGCGGAATCAGGTGGCAATCTGCTTTCAATTGAGTCAATCATCGAGCAGACCCTTCGGTTTCAAGCACCTCTTATAGAGATTACCGGAGGAGAACCACTCATGCAGCCTGCTGTCCATACCCTGATGCAACAGCTATGCAATCTTAATCAGAAAGTACTGCTTGAAACAGGAGGTTTTCTTTCTGTCGGGGAGGTTGATCAACGCGTTCATAAAATCATTGACATTAAACCCCCCTCATCAGGCGTCTCCCTGAAAAATAATTATGAAAACATACGCATCGCGGTTGAAGCTGATCCCTGCCATCGGGAAACCTTTGAATTTAAAATTGTCATTGCTGAAAAACACGATTACGAATGGGCAAAATCGATGCTGCATCAATATAATTTGACAGAATACTGTACTGTCATGATGGGTGTTGTTTTCGGTAAACTTGAACCGGTTGAACTTGCCCAATGGATTCTGTATGACAGGCTCAATGTCAGAATGCAGTTGCAGCTTCACAAATATATATGGCCTCACGACATGAAGGGTGTATAAGAGATGAACGTTTGGCTTTACGCTCTTTACTCTTTACTTTTGCTCTATTCATTATTTGCCATTATCCACTATTCATTGCCCATTTGACTTTACTTTCCGTCATCGTCCCGCTGTTCAATGAACAGGAATCGCTGTCTGACCTGCTTGAACAGCTGTATGCCGCAATGCAGGAAAAAGAGTTGCATAATCTCTTTTCGGAGCCCTTCAGCTTTGAAGTTATTATGGTTGATGACGGTTCAACTGACCGTTCAGCTTCATTAATCCGCGACTTTATTCTTTCAAGACCTGAACTCCGGCTGATTTCGTTTCAGAAAAACTTTGGCAAAACGGCCGCGCTTTCTGCAGGATTCATGGCTGCGACTGGAGACTATATCTGTACTATTGATGCGGATCTGCAGGACGATCCCTTTGCCATTAAAGAGATGATCAAAAAGTTGCAGGAAGGGTTTGATATGGTAAGCGGATGGAAACAGCAACGCAAAGATCCGATTTCAAAAACTCTTCCCTCAAAGCTCTTCAATACTGTAACGCGCCTTTTTACCGGAATCTCTCTCCATGATTTCAACTGTGGATTAAAGGTGTACCGAAAGGAGGTAACTCGGAGGCTCGAACTTCGCGGAGATATGCACCGGTATATTCCTGTGCTTGCGGAATGGATGGGATTTAAAATCACCGAACTTCCTGTGAAACATCAGGCCAGGCAATTCGGCACGACTAAATACAATTCATCCAGATTTTTTTCAGGGTTATTCGATTTTCTCTCGGTACTTTTTATTACACGTTACCTGCGCCGACCCATGCATTTTTTCGGAATGGCCGGTCTTTTTAGTTTTCTCTTCGGGTTTATCATCAGTCTTTATGTCACTCTCGATAAAATCCTTCTCCACAAGCCGGTCAGCAATCGGCCGATTCTTTTTCTCGGCATTCTCCTTCTCATTCTTGGTGTCCAGCTTTTCTCTACCGGTCTTCTTGGCGAAATACTCACAACATCTTCATCCAGAGAAAATTTGTTTGCCATCCGCGAAACATTGAACCTTTCCCCTGGACAGGCTGATACATTCGGTATTACCGATTACATAAAAACTTTTGACTCTGATCTATGAAACGCGTAGGAGCACACGTCAGTATTGCCGGAGGAGTAGAAAACGCACCATTGCATGCTAAAAGCATCGGAGCAAAAGCTTTTGCCATGTTTACCAAAAACCAGCGGCAATGGAAAGCCCCGAAACTACCTGCGCTTTCAATAGATGCTTTTATGAACAACTGCATTGAGGGCGGGTTTAAACCGGAACACATTTTGCCTCATGACAGCTATCTTATCAACCTTGGCAGTCCTGATCCCGATAAGCTGCGGAATGCACGGGAAGCTTTTATTGATGAGATGCAGAGGGTAGAAAGTCTTGGACTTATTTTGTTGAACTTTCATCCCGGAAGTCATTTAAACAGCATAGACGAGGAAGGATGCCTGAAGCTCATAGCTGAATCAATCAATATGGCGCTTAACGCAACAACCAGCGTAACCGCTGTCATTGAAAACACTGCCGGCCAGGGAACAAATCTCGGATACCGGTTTGAACAGCTGGCCTCGCTTGTTGAATGGGTTGAGGATAAAACCAGGGTCGGGGTATGCCTGGATACATGCCACCTTTTTGCCAGCGGTTATGATCTGCAGACAAACGATGCTATAGAGTCGACGTTTAAAGAGTTTGATCGGATCGTTGGAATGAAATACCTGAAAGGGATGCACCTTAATGATGCGCTTCGTCCGCTCGGCAGCAGGCTTGACCGCCACGCGAGTATTGGCAAAGGCACCATCGGCATGGAGGCTTTCTCATATATCATGGCACATCCTGCCTGTGAAGAAATACCTCTGATTCTTGAAACACCGGATTCTGACCAGTGGAGTTCAGAGATCAGCCTACTCTACTCTCTATAGATTCAAAGGAACTAGCGCTTGGATACTACTCTGAGATATTTACCCACTGACCATGCACTGCCTAAAATGCCAAGCATCAGCCCGAGAAGGACGGTTGACGGATAAATCAGCAGTGCAGATGGCTGCAATACCTGATAAATTCCAGGCTCGTAACGAAAAAGCAACTGATCAAAAAGCAGATAGACTGCCCCTGAGGCAAGCGATCCTGCAAGCAGACCCTGAAGTGCCCCTTCGATAACGTAAGGAGCGCCGATAAGCCAGGCTGTAGCCCCAACAAGACGCATGGTCCTTATTTTTTCCTTTCGTGAAAACATTGCCAGCCTGATGGTATATCCAATCAGTACAATTGTGGCTAATGAAATGAGTACGCCTATACCACCGGTCAACAACGTAAACAACCTTGCATTATTCTCGATCTGGCCAAGAAATGACTGATTATACCGTACATCAACATCTGGTGATATTTTACGAATTTCAGGTACAATCCGTCCAATACTTTCAGGTGTTGCATAGTCCGGGAGAAATTTAAGCCTGATTGATCGAGGCAATGGATTAGAGCCAAGAATCTTGACGATATCCTCTCCAAAATCATGAGCAAACGTTTGTGCTGCCTCATCTTTTGAGACATATAACGCTTCACGAATTCCTTGAAGCTTCTTAATCTGACCGGTAATTTCTTGAGCCTGTGTTTCATTCATGGTATCTCCGAGAAAAACCTCAAGCTCCACTTTGCTGCGCAACTCCTGAATCACATCAAAAAAGCTTAGAGATACTGTACTGAATAAACCAAGCAGAACAAGAGCAAAAAAACTTATGGTAACAGTAATTGCTGCAGGCATTTTCGCCCTGCCAATACTTGAAAAACCTTCCTTGATGACAAACGAAAGTGACATAACAGCTTATTTTTCATTAATAACAGGCTCCAACACGAAGAATTAACAAAACAAGTTGCAAAAACAAGTTTTTTTTCTTTTAATTAGAGCTGACAAAAGGGGCTATAGCTCAGTTGGTAGAGCATTTGCATGGCATGCAAAGGGTCAGGAGTTCGAGTCTCCTTAGCTCCACATAAAAATAATACAAAAAGCGCAGCTATAAACTGCGCTTTTTTGTTTTGAACCATTTTGTCATTCCTTACTGTATACTTCACGCCCTTTTTCTACCTACTTTCGCAATTAAAAATACCAGCCCCACTATCAATGATGCCGCAAGACCAGCGCCTATATTGAGAAGAGCTGCAACGAGAATAACAGACAAGGGTATACTAACAGTAAATCCAAGAATACCGGAACTTACAACAATGGTCGTGGATGTAAGACCGGTAAAGAAAAAACTGGTTGCAATACTTCCTGCAAAAGATATAAACAGCTTTTCACCCTTACCTTCCGAAATATTCTGCCACCGTTGAATCTGCTTCCGCCCGCCCGGTTCGAGCAAATTTTTAACCCCCATGGCCATGAGTGCAAACACAATAAGCACAACGGCATGTAGGCCATACACTTTAAAGAGTTCGTTACTTGAAAGGTTAAATAAACCCTGTCCAAGCCAACCGATCGCAATCTTCAACATAAAAATTGATGTCAAGAAAAATACTGTTCCCCAGAGCAGAGTCACTGAAACCCAAATCCCGACACCCGGTGGTTTTGGAGTTTTCTTTGTTGATGATACCATGATTATGATGGATGGTTAGATGAAATGTGAACATAGGAATTGTCAATTTTACGAGGACGTAAAATATAACCGCCATTCGCAAAAGTCAATCCTTTTTATCTTACAAACTCA
>SZXZ01000057.1 GCA_005843835.1 Chlorobium sp. | reverse complement strand
TTACAGGATCTCTATATTTTTTTCAACCCTGAAGCTGAACAAAAAGGATTGTGGCTTAACTGTAACATTGAGTTTGCTGACAATGAGGTAATTATTGAAACAGACAGCCATAAGCTTATCCGTGTCTTGTCTGGCCTTATCCAGAATGCCCTTAAATTCACGAGTGTGGGAGGTGTTGATTTCGGGTATACCAAAAGGGATAACGTTCTTGAGTTTTATGTGATCGACTCAGGTATAGGTATTGATAATGACATGAAAGAAATAATTTTTGAGCGCTTCCGCCAGGTTGACAATTCCCTAACCCGTGACCATGAAGGACCTGGTCTCGGATTGAGTATCAGTAAGGCTTATGTTGAAATGCTGGGCGGCTCCATTAGCGTGGAATCGGTAAAAGGCTGTGGAAGTAAATTCATGGTCACTCTGCCCTATAACAATATTCAGGGTTGAAATTAGCTTTATTATGAGCTTATGCTTATAATAGGCCTTAAGTTTCAGAGTAACCAGTGTTAATTTTATTTATAATGAAAAGCGAAATGATCGTGACGTTCGGTGGCGGAAAAAAGGTCAATGCCGAATTTAATGGTTTTACTATTGCCACCGATCAGGCTATCTACGCGGGCGGTGAGGGTGCTGCTCCTGAGCCGTTCTCCCTTTTTCTTGCTTCTATCGGTACCTGTGCAGGTATCTTCGTGCTTTCGTTTTGTCAGAGCAGGGGGATTCCGACGGATGACATAAGGATAGTTCAATCACATTTTGTAAAAGAGTCTGGCAGAGGCATAGGAAAAATTGAGATTGCCATTGAACTGCCAAAAGACTTTCCTGAAAAATATAAGGATGCAGTTATTAGTGCTGCGAACCTTTGTGCTGTTAAAAAGCATATACAAGATCCCCCTGAATTTGTAGTTACAACGGTCACTGTGTAACCATCCCTCTCTTAATAAAGGGTTATCAATGAAAAAAGTACTTGTTCTTGGTGGTGGTATCGGAGGTGTTGCGGCTGCGATTGCATTTCGTAAAAAGGGGTTTGAGGTAGAGCTTGTTTCTGATCGGAACTATCTTTTTATCTATCCGCTGGCTATATGGATTCCTGTTGGAAGCGCTACGTTTGATGATGTCGGAATACCACTTTCATTACTTGGATTAAAGCATGGGTTTTCAGTCACTATCGACAAGGTTGTTGCTCTTGATGGTGTTCAAAGAACAATAACCCTTGAAAATAAAGGAGTCCGCAACTCCCCTGCTCTTGTTGTAATCGCACTGGGAGCCTCCAGGCTGAAACCTGAAGGAATTGAACATACCTTTTCAATCTGCGGAAAGCCTGAAGAGTCTCTGGTTCTAAGAGATAAGATTGAACAGATTGTTGCAATGGGCAGTGGCAATATTGCTTTTGGATTCGGTGGCAATCCAAAAGACACCAGTGGCGTTCGTGGAGGTCCTGCCTTTGAACTTTTTTTTAATGTGCATCATTACCTTAAAAAGCTTGGTATCAGAGACCATTATGAGATGACTTTTTTTGCTCCTATGCCGGAACCTGGTGCTCGAATGGGAAAAAAAGCACTTTCCGCTTTGGCATCTCTCTTTAAGGCTAATAATTTTCATACGCACTATGGTAAAAAAATAACTCGCTTTTTGCCTGATGGTATTGTTTTTGAAGACCAGAGCCAGCTTCGCAGTGACTTGACCATGTTTATTCCTGCTGGCGAGGGTGATGAAATCATTAAAAATTCTAATCTGCCTCAAAATGAGGCCGGTTTTATTTGTATTGATAATTTCTGCCGTATAGAAGGTATCGCCGGATGGTACGCTGTTGGTGATGCTGCTCGGCTTGAAGGTCCTGAATGGAGAGCTAAACAGGGGCATATTGCTGAATTAATGGCCGGTAATACTGCATGGAATGCTGCTGTAGAGCATTTGGGAGAAAAGGGAGTGCTGCGGGGGTATCAGAAGCATTTAAGCATTCTTTGTGTGATGGATATGGGTAATGGAGCCGGATTAGTATATAAAAACAGCATCAAAGAGGTTTTTATCCCTATGCCTGTTGTAGGTCACTGGCTTAAGAAAAGCTGGGGTCACTATTATAAACTTTCAAAACAATGGTTTTAAAAGCGAGAAAGGTTGGCAGGCCGACCCAGTGTCGCTCTGTCCATGACCTGCCGAAGGTCACCTGTTTTAAACCTGAGGGGGTACCCCGACAGGAACTGAAAAGCGTATTGCTGACGGTTGATGAACTTGAGGCTATACGACTGGCAGACATGGAGGGCTTACATCAGGCAGTAGCTGCTCTTAAAATGAATGTATCACGCCCAACTTTTGGACGTATTCTGGAGGCTGGCCATAAAAAGGTAGCTGAAGCCCTTGTTGATGGCAAACAACTCTGTATACGGGGAGGTGTCATCCGCTCCCTATGTGATAGTATACCCTCGAACATTCCGGGTACTTGTGTGTGTATTGAATGCGGTGTTGAGGTTCCGCACAATCAGGGAGACCCTTGCAATGAAGCATTCTGCCCTCAATGTGGTGCATCACTCCGGCGTAAAGATGGTTGTTTCTCGGAACTGCAGAACCCGAATGAATAAATTTTTCAGAATTTAAATTTTCTTGACAATTATGCCTGACACTTGGAACAGTTCTGACAAATTTAATCGCGAAGCCTTGCAATGGGACGATAATCCTGGACGCAAAGCGCTCGCACTCAGCGTTGCTCAGGCTATCGTGACTGCGACAAAACCAAACAACACAATGCTTGCCTTGGAATTTGGATGTGGTACCGGTCTGGTTACGATGGAAATTGCTCCATTGGTGAAATCCCTCACCGCTATAGATACTTCAAGCGAAATGCTGTCGGTAATCAAGGAGAAAATCAAAATTGCCGGAATATCAAACGTTGAGACTTTACATACTAATCTTGCGTTACCATCGGATAATCTTGGGATTGAAAAGAGTTTTGATCTGATTTACTGCAGCATGACGCTTCACCATATTGATGATACTGCAGGGTTTTTAAAGCGGATTTCAAATCTTCTCAGCCCTGGTGGCATTATTGCTTTCGCTGATCTTGACCTTGAAAATGGTCAGTTTCATGATGATCCACTTGAAAAGGTTCATCACGGTTTTGACAGGGGTGAACTTGCTGCTCAACTGAAAGCAGCAGGGTTGCTGCCGAATTCGTTTGAAACGATCTACACCATGGTCAAACCGGACCGCTCTATGGAACCTGCAAATTATACTGTATTTCTGGTTACGGCTATAAAACAGGATGATTTGCATTGCCAATAATATTCTTATTAATCCTTAACTTTTTATGTTATGAATATTGATCGTCTCGTGTTTGCAATAGCTGGTGTTTTTATTGTTTCAAGTGTTTTACTCTCTATCTACCATAACCAGAACTGGCTTTGGTTTACCGGGTTTGTTGGAGCTAACCTTTTTCAAACTGCATTTACAGGCTTTTGTCCGCTTGCAAAA
>SZXZ01000025.1 GCA_005843835.1 Chlorobium sp. | reverse complement strand
ATATGTTTATATCGGATTTATCTACCACATCTTCTTCTTTCAACGTTTTCAATGCCGGTAATGGATTTGAACGGAATTTAGCTTTTGATACGACGGTTGTATCAGTAATGATAAACATTTTTGCATGCATGGCAGTCATACAGGTTATTCGATCCGGATATGTTTGTATTTTACCGCTTATATCATCGCAAATAAATTTTATCCAGACATTACTTGGTATACTGCTTATTAGAATGGGCTCTTGAAGATCATGCCAAACCGGTAATAATGATGGTTTCAATGTTGCGGCTTTATATATTTCGGAATCAAGAAGCTTTGTTAATGCCTGGCTGTTTTTATTGATTACTTCATTAAGCCGTTCTTCCATATTTTTTTTAAATGGTCCGATTTGCAACACAGGCGTGACAGTCCATGTATATTTATTTATCTTAAAACGGGTGACAATACGCCAGTTTTTATCTATTTTTACAGGGGTTGATAAGGTTATCTTCAGGCTTGTATGAACTGGCTTTACTAATCCGGTTAATAATTTTCCAAATCGGCTGTCAGTAAGTTCTGCATCTACAGTTATGGGAAAAATACAATAAAGCTTTTTGCCTTTAGCGGTGATAACAATATCATCATTTTTTGTAAGGGTTACTCTTATTTTTTCTTTTTTCTGTTGCTGAACAAATACTTCTTTTACTAAAAAATTCCCTGTTATTTTTTTGTTTAAATAATCATTAAGATTTTTGATGTCGTATGTGATGTTGAAATTAAAAGTTGAAGATGGGATTTCGATATTATATCTCTCTTGTATTGCATCCGGCGGGTTTATTTTATTCGATTTTAATAAATAAAAAAGAAGAGGGGCTATAATGACAATAATTAACCCGATTATTATGAGTGGCCGTTTCATGGTTTTTTATCACTCTAAATTACGGCTGCATTAAGTTGATCCACTGTCGAATAGTATAAATTCTTAAAACTCTGGTGTTTACTCGTAACGCAGAGCTTCTAACGGCTTCAGTTCTGCAGCTTTTTTTGCGGGCCAAAGTCCGAAGAAAATTCCGATTAGTGCTGAAAAGACTGTTGCGAGAACAACTGAAATCAGGGATGTTTTTACTGCCCAACCGGCAAAATAAGAGAGCACAAGAGAGATGCCAATACCTGCAATGACTCCGATAAACCCTCCACAGATGGTTAAGCCAACCGATTCTACCAGAAACTGAAGCATAATGTCATTTCTTCTGGCACCAATAGCCTTTCGCAGCCCGATCTCCCTGGTTCGTTCTGTCACTGATACCAGCATGATATTCATTATGCCAATGCCTCCAACCACCAGAGAAATGGCGGCAATGGAACCAAGCAGGAGACTCATGGTTTGTGTGGTGCTGCTCAGCATCTTCTGAATTTCCGTCATGTCCCTGATATTGAAAGAGTCGTCCCCCTCTTTTAAACGGTGCCGCTTGATGATCAGCGTACTAATCTGACTTTTAGCCTGCTCTATCAATGCAGGTGAGGCGACTTCCACAAAAATGCTGCTGAGATAATCTTTGCCAAGCACCCGATACATTGCTGTTGTTACCGGGACAATAACAACATCATCTTCGTCCTGTGGTCCGGAAAATCCTTTCGCCGGAGCAATACCGATAACCGTAAAATTAATCCTGTTGATTTTAACCGTCTTGCCCAGCGGATTGGTCGTGCCAAAAAGTTCTTTGACAACCGTTACCCCGATAATTGCCACCTTTTCACGGGTCTGAATCTCTTCACGAGTAAACCATCGTCCGACCGAAGGGATCATTGCTCTCATCATCCCATAATCAAATCCTGCACCGGTAAGACTCGAACTCCAGTTTTTGTTTCCATACACTATCCTGCCGCTCCCTGTTACTACTCCAGCAACACTTTTTACCAAGGTGTGAAGGGAAACAATCTCATCAACATCAATAAAGGTAAAGCGGGCAACAGCACCAGCTCCCTGGGCAGCACCCCTGATCTTAGCTGATCCGCCTCGTATTGAAAGCAGATTGGATCCCATGGATTTCATCTGTTCCTGCATGGCAGCTTTGGCGCCTTCGCCAAGTGCGATCATAGCAATTACCGATGCTACTCCGACAAGGATACCAAGTACGGAGAGAAATGAACGCATCTTGTTGGCAAGAATAGCCTTAAATGCCTGTGCTATAAATCCAATAAATCGCCCATCCTGCCATAATGAGCTCTTTCCGGACCCATGAATGTTAAAGCCGTTCTCTTTTTCGGCAACCACTGCTGATTCAAATCTCGGCTTGCGCTCATCAGAAATAATGAGGCCGTCCCTCATGGTAATGACACGCTGGGCATAAGCTGCGATATCGTTTTCGTGCGTAACCATGATGATGGTTTTGCCATCTTCATGAAGACCTTTAAAGATCTTCATGATCTCTAGAGAGTTTTTTGTGTCCAGGTTTCCTGTCGGTTCATCGGCAAAAATGATCAACGGATCACGAACCAGTGCCCTTGCTATAGCCACACGCTGCTGCTCGCCACCTGAAAGCTGGCTCGGGGTATGATCAATTCTTTCTTCAAGTCCAACCTGCCTCAGGCGCTCTACCGCCTTTTGACGAAAATCACCTTTAATGCCGCTGTAAATATGTGGAAGCCGCACGTTTTCAACAATACTCATCCGCTTAAGCAGGTGAAACTGCTGAAACACAAACCCGGCAACATTATTACGCACTCCGGCTTGCTCATCCTCCGTCATCGTGTTGATATTATTGCCGAAAATCCGGTACTCTCCCTTGTCGGGATTGTCCAGAAGGCCGAGAATCTGAAGCAGCGAGGATTTGCCTGAGCCTGACGCCCCCATTATTGCTACAAACTCGCCTTGTTCTATTGTTACAGAAACACCACGCAACGCCGGAACAGTGCTTTCACCGATCAGGTACGTCCGGTGAACATCAACAAGCTCTAGCATGCTTTTCATTTTTTTGTTCTGCTCCGTTGTGGAGTGAAAGGGTTTGAGCCGGTACTGTTTTTCGGCAACACAAAAGAGGTGTCGGGGAGTAATACTACTGAACTGTCCGTCAGGCCTGTAACTATTTCAATATTACTTTCATCCTGAAGCCCAATATTAACAGGGCTATAGAACATAGCGGCCTGCGTAGAGCCTTTTTTCTGAAGAACCACCGTTTTGCCGTTTCTGCTCTGAACAGCGCTGAGCGGCAAGAGGAGAGCTCCTTTCTTCTCCTGCATAATAATCTTGATATTGGCGCTCATGCCAGAACGGAACACATCGGGAATACGGTCAGGAATAATATCGACATTGTAGATGTTCACATTATTCTGCAGATGTGACTCGTAGTAAATATGCTGAACAGCACCGTTCACCCGGATGTCAGGATATGCGTCGAGCCCGATTAATGCTTTTTGCCCGATTTTTACCCGCCCGATATCTGTTTCATCAACAAACGCCTTGACAATGAGACGATCTGAAAGCACGAAGAGCGAATCACTCGTTGTCACCGTCTGACCAGGGTCGACACTGCGAACAATAACCTGGCCGTCCATAGGAGCGATGACTGCCGTTTTTTTATAGACATTGTTCCAGTAGCGTTCTTCACTTTGGCCTTGCAGCTTTGCGGCATCAAGCAGCGCTGCCCGTTCGGTTGAACTGAGCATTGCAAGCACAATTCCTTTCTTTACAAGCTGGCCTTCCTCAACAAGAATTTCCTCGATTCTGCCGCCAACAGATGATTGGATTTTAACACGGTTTTGCGGTTCAACAGCACCTGTCGTTGAGATTACTAACCGAATGGTTCCTCGTGAAGGATGGATTTCATCAAGGGGCTTCTCCGATGAGCGTGATCCCTTGAACACAAAGAATCCTGCAACTCCTATAACCACCGCTGCAATCGTCATGCCCCAAACCAATTTATTCCTGCTGACCTTCAAGCGCTCCTCCTTTTGACTGGATCCATTGAGCCTCGGCAAGCAACATATCGGCCTCGGCATTGAGTAAATTCTTTTTTGCGTTCACAAGATTGTTTTCAATAATCACCCAGTCGTTGAAAGTTACAAGACCATTTGAGTATTGGGCGTTGGCTATTTTAGAGCGCTGGGTTGCTGCCTCAAGCTGTTTGTTCTGTACAAGAACTAACTGGCGGGTATCCTGAAAACTTTTCCAGCTTAGTTCGAGCGCGTTGTAAAGAAGAAGAAACCCGCTCTTTTCCTGTGCATTCTGTTGGCTCAAGAATGCCCTTGCTTTGGCAACCCTTGCCCTTCCGGCACCACCTTCATAAATTGGTACGGAAACGGTCACTCCTGCACTCCAGTCCACCGCATCGGTAGGTAGGCGGTCATAAGCACTTCGGCCAACCGAAGAGGTTAGATAGAGTTGCGGTGAAAAAGCACTTCTGGATGCATCAAAATCAAAACGTGCTGCTTTGCTTTTGGTATCAAGCTGCTGAAAAAGCGGATGTTTTTTTACCAGCTGGGCAAGATCAGGCTTGCTGGTCGAAAGGTCACTGACGCTGAATGTCCCTTTAACCATAAGCGGTTGATGAGTATCGCGTCCAAGTGCTGAGGCTAGGTTTGTCTGGCCAAGGATAAGACCCCGTTTAGCCTGGGAGACTTCAAACTGCGCCTGTGCCAGATCGGCTTCGGCCTGGCGAAGTGAACCGATATGTTCACGTCCGCTCTGGTAACGCAGACTGATCAGGCGGACATTGTTCTTTCGTCTGTCGGCAATCTCAACAGTCAGACCAAAGAGATCCTGCGCTTTAAGCAATTGGGTAAATGCTGAACGGAGGGCAAAGCGGACGTTTGCGGAAACTGCGTTGTAGTTATGTTGTGCAGTGTTGATTGCTTCAGCGTTACTGGCAATCTGATTAGACGTTTTCTGTCCATCATAGAGAAGTTGCTGAGCCAACAGGGAATATGAGAGTGCTGAAGATGAGCTGATTCCTTTACCAATTGTTCCGCTTTCTGAAGAGTTTATGCCCAGACTAAGTTGAGGAAGCAACGCTCCTTTCGTGATGCGTTTATCGGCTTCAGCCTGCTGCAGGACGGCAAGAGCCGAATAGAGGTCCGGATGTGCCTTGACAGCTTCAATGACGCACTGCTCCCAGCTCACAGACTCTTCAGCATGCAGCGGTGTGACGGCTGCAAGAAACATCAGTATCAGTACCGGATACATATTACGTAAAGCATTAAGCCCTTTCTGACGCATTGTGGATGTAGTAAAGTCTAAATAATTCACACAGTCAGTCTCTTTTTCCTGCACTTTGATTACCATTTCGCTCTTGTGTGGTGTTTCCGTCAAATGATTTTGAAATGCTTTTACCCAACTTCAGGATGCTTAAAAATGGCTGGGTTTTAAAGTAGGTGCCAACACCAAACAGGAGACCAAGAAGAAGGATTATCAGAAGTTCTATAGGTCGATTGAGTCCTTCTGTGGTTTTGTTTTTTATGTATGAGAAAAATGCTTTCCCGTTTATCACTAAAAGGTGGAAGAGACCAAGGATTGAAAAGGCAAATCCAAAAATAATGTGCTGGTTTTGCCAGTCTGGTTTTGTCAGACCGAGCATTTCCCAGACAAATCCGCTATTTCCTCGACTTCCGGGGAAAATATAGAGGAGCACTCCTGACACCAGAAGGATGACAAATGAAAGACTAAGCCCGAAGCTTATAAAAATGCGCCAACTAAATGCTTGTTTCATCTTCTGATTTAGTGAAACCTTTTTGGATTGATTTGTAAGATTTCTTCACAATAGAAGCAAAATAAATACGCTGATCCCGGTCGTTTTTATGCATCAAGGCATCAAATACTTATCGGGGCTTTTCTTCCTCCGGATCAGCGGAAATCAACAGGTCAGGATTTATTCAGTTCTTTTTACCCCTATCATCCTTGTTTGACTGATCAGGGCCTTTTCTGTTTTCAGGAGCTTTGTTTTGTGCACCTTGATTCTGCCGCTGCTGAGGAGCGTTGTTTTGTGGTCTCTGCATCTGCCGTTGTTCAGGTCCTCTGTTTTGCTGGTTCTGCGTTTGTTGCTGTTCAGGAGCTCTGTTCTGCGGGCCCTGATTCTGGCGCTGCTGAGGCGCGTTGTTTTGCTGGCGCTGCATCTGCTGTTGTTCAGGAGCTTTCCTCGGCTGACCCTGATTCGGTTGCCGCTCAGGAGCCTTGTTTAGCCGATTCTGCATTTGGCGCTGTTCAGGAGCTCTGTTCTGCGGACCCTGATTAGGTCTAGGTTGAGGTGCGATATTCTGTTGAGCCTGAACCTTTCTGTTGTTGGCATCGCTTCGCTGGTCAAGCATTCGCCTCCTGTTGTCGTCATTACGCTGATACTGGTTCGTCCGACTATCAGACCTGCGATACTCAATATCACGATACCTTCTTATGTCGTCCCATCGATGCCTTCTTATTTGATAGGGAAGCCCGGAATCGAGGATAAGAACCCACGGACCGCGGTAATAATAAGAACGGTACCAGTGACCATTATGGTAGATGTAGTACCTCTTGCCATAGTAAACGATATCGTAAGGACTACCGACGGATACTGAAAAGCCTTGAGTCCTCAGATAAATAAAACTTGGTGGTGAATTGATAAGAAATGACGGTCTGCTGCCTGTGTTTATATTTATGTTGACAGCAGCCTTTGCATCAGCATGAGGTATACCAAAAAGCATTCCTGTAATTCCTGCAACAAGCCAGATGTGTTTTTTCACAATTATTCTCCTGTTTTCATATAAATTCCATCCCAATTGCCATTCAATTTTTAAACTTATCGGTCATACGATGAATAGACGCACTTAACACGTGTAACGTACTTTCTAAACTTAACTTAAGTTTCTCTCCAACTTCTTCACCAGCTTCGCCCAGTTCTTTCAACTTGTGCCTGGTATTATCAACGGCTTTTTCCAGATGATCAAGTTGCTCGGCATAAGTCACTTGAGTGTCAGCTGTAAAGCTCTTTACCTTAGCTTTAAATTCAGTTAATCGGGCCTGTGCCAACTCTAGTTCGGCTTCCGCTTTTTTTTTGTATGCATCTTTTACGCTCATAACGGATCTCATTAATTGATTAAAATTTTCTGTAGGTGATCCGATTAAGGTAAAAGGAAGCTGACGGTTTCTGCATCTTCCTTTTGCTGTTAATCGCGACTTATAAATCAGGAGGTTATCGGTTACGGTTTTCGTTACTGCGCTGCTGGTTTAGAAGCCTCTTATTGTTTTCGTCGGTGCGCTGTTGGTCCAGGTTTCTCTTATCGTGTTCATCGCTACGCTGCTGGTCTAGATTTCTTCTGTTGTTTTCGTCACTACGCTGATGGTCAAGTCTTCTCCTGCCCTCATTATTGCGGTACTCAGTATCGCGAAACCTTCTTATATCTTCCATACGATGTCTCCTTATTTTCGAAGGAAGCTGGTTTGTTCTGACGCTAATCCATGGACCACGATAGTCAGAGGAGCGATACCATGATCCGTTCTGGTTCAGGTAGTATAGATTGCCGAAGTAAACAATATCATAAGGGCTTCCTACAGATACTGAAAAGCCATAATCTCTGAGTTCGACAAAATCAGGCTTTCTATCAATTACAAACGATGGTCGGCTACCAATTCTAACATTCAATTCTGCCATTGCATCGGAAGCGGGATTACCAAGAAGCATTCCGGCGATGCCAGCAGCCAACCAAATAGTTTTTTTCATCATTACTTTCTCCTGTTTCTATTGTTCGCAAGTTGTTTTCATCTGAATCTTTGGGCAGTTGGGAAGTTGAGTGCACTGTCGGTCACTCTGTTACGGTGTTACTTTCGGTGGAACTTGCAGAACACGAGCGGGGATTACTAACGATAGCAATAAATAGAAAGCTGTGAATAAGTTCCTCCTCGTGTAAGAAGAAAAAAAGACTAAAAAGTCAGAAGACAATCCGAATCACTGGGATTGTTTCAAGCATTTTTCACTCCTTTTGATGGTGAATACAGTGATCATAATTCCATAGACCAGCACCAATCACCTTTTCTTATCCTATAGTTTCATTATATACAACTTAGATCATAAACGCACTATCATTTGCAGAATAAGAATTTAAGTATGCTGATTTTTAATTCAACATATATAAATTAAATGTACACCACATAGGACTTTAGTTGCTTCAAACCCGATAACGAACAGGGAGTTTCAGCCCTGAAGTGAAAACCAAAGGACGCCAAACGGCAGAACAAACAGGACGATAAGAGTGATATAAAGGGATCGTGCAGATAACGATAAAAATGGTGGGCCCATAACTGGGTCTGAACAGCCTGTAAATGGAAAATGCAGGAAGTTCTTTCGTTCAATTCTGAAAATTCGAGTAGGTAAGTTTAAACAATAGAATTTTGCTCTGCTCGGTGGAATGGTAGTGAAATTTTCTTGAGGAGGTTCTCCGCGCACACTGCATTTCGTCCCAGTCAGGGGTATTGACAGTACCGTTTTTTTTGCCTAAAATTTATAAAAGTACATTGATTTTTCGATCAGATATGACCTAGTTGGTACGTTCAGCTCTTTGAATATTGCAATACTGACTTAATTGAGGGCTCCTTAAGTTTATTACGTTCATTCAGCTTAATGCTTCCTTTTTTATGGCTTACTTCAAACATATTTGTTTTGTCGAGGCTCCGCAGGCTATTATCACTCCTTTTCCCAGGTACGTTACCGACTGTATTGGTATTCTGTACCTTGCTGCAGCGGTAGAGGATATTGCTGAAAGCCTTGTTATTCCTGATAACTATTACAATGATCGTTTATTTGAAAGCTTTCGGATGCTTCTGAAAAA
>SZXZ01000011.1 GCA_005843835.1 Chlorobium sp. | reverse complement strand
ATAACCCAGAGTCATTTAAACCTTGGGATGCCATTATTCTTGACATTAATATTATGCAGACTATCGGAGATGAACTTGACCGATTTATCAATTCGCTTTATGAACTGCATGCCCACAGTGCCATAATAATGCTTGCGTCACCGGGCCAGTCCGGCGAAATTAAAAAACGATTCAGTTCACATGCTTTAAAAATAATCCAGAAACCCGTAAGGCGTATGGAGCTTTTCAGGTCAATTGCTGATATTTTGAATGTTAAAAAGGAACAGTCAAAACCAATTGCTTCAATAAGCACAACCAACCTAAAGGAAAGAACTGCTACAAAAAAATTCAGTATTCTTGTTGTTGAGGATAATCCTGTAAATCAGAAGGTGACTTTATTTATGCTTCAGAAACTGGGACTGTTTCCAGATGTGGTTCCCAGCGGAAAAGATGCGCTTAAGGCAATGCGCAAAAAAGTTTACGATCTTGTTTTAATGGATTGCCAGATGCCGGAAATGGATGGATATGAAACCACGAGGATCATTAGGACTGACCGCATTCTTTGCGAAACTCCGGATGTTCCCATTGTGGCAATGACAGCTCATGCCATGGTTGGTGACAGGGAGAAATGTATCAAGGCCGGTATGGACGATTATATCTCCAAACCGATACGTAAAACTGATCTTGAAGAAATGCTTACCAAATATCTGGGAGAAAATTTCAGCGGTTAAATTTCATTCTTTAAATATTTCAACACAACAACTGATAAGAAACTTCAAAAACTATACCTGGTTTAATTGGTGCTCTCGAAGGCAACTGCTTGTTTTTTTCATATTTACTCACTTCCCTTCAGCAATGTTTCCCCCCTTTCTGTACGTCTCCTTCACTGGTTGCATTCATCTGATTTGTGATTTTCCCAAAGGTCTTGAACTTTCGGAGGTTCGTAATCTGTTACCTATTGTTTGGGTGTTCATGATCAATCAAAGTTAAAGCTATGACCGACACACAAGTTCAAAAAAACAGGCTCGCTGGTGAAAAAAGTCCTTATCTCCTGCAGCATGCTCTTAATCCTGTCAATTGGTTTGTGTGGGGAGAAGAGGCTTTTGAAAAGGCAAAACATGAAAATTTGCCTCTATTTCTTTCTGTGGGATATTCAACATGTCACTGGTGCCATGTCATGGAACGAGAATCGTTTGAAAACATAGAAATAGCTGAACTGCTTAACCGCTATTTTATTTCAGTCAAAGTCGATCGTGAAGAACTTCCAGACATTGACCGTCTCTATATGAACTATCTCCAGTCTACTACCGGAAAAGGTGGATGGCCTATGTCTATCTGGCTTACCACGGACCGTAAACCTTTTTACGGAGGCAGTTATTTCCCCCCGGAAGACAGGTACGGCTTGCCTGGCTTTAAAACTATCCTTGTATCCATCGCCGGTCTATGGAAGAGTAATGAGAAAAAAATCATTGATACTTCTGACACCTTTTTCAGCTATCTAGATGAATTATCAAGCAAAAGCCCTGCTGAACTGCCTGGAGAAAATGAGGCACAAACTAAATGCCTTCAATGGCTTGAAACATACTATGACGAGGAGTTCGGCGGGTTCGGTGCTGCTCCAAAATTTCCCCGTCCCGTATTACTGAATTTTCTGTTCAACCAGGCATACTATACAGGAAACAAAGACGCTCGCATAATGGCACTGAATACTCTGCGGAAAATGGCGGAAGGAGGAATTCATGATCATATCAGCGTTCCAGGCAAGGGCGGCGGCGGCTTTGCCCGCTACTCAACTGATGCCCACTGGCATGTCCCTCATTTTGAGAAAATGCTTTACGATAATGCCCAGCTTGCCATCTCCTATCTTGAAGCCTTTCAATGCAGAGGTGATAATTTCTATAGGGCTGTTGCTCAAGATATCTTTAACTATGTATTATGCGATATGACTTCACCTGAAGGTGGATTTTACTCTGCCGAAGATGCTGACAGCTTTGAAACTCATGATGACATATCAAAAAAGGAAGGTGCTTTCTACCTTTGGAGTGCAGCTGAACTTCGAGAGATTCTTGATGATACAATTAGTTCAGAAATTTTTTTCTTCATTTATGGCATCAGTAACGAAGGAAATGCACAGTACGACCCGCATGGTGAGTTTATCGGAAAAAATATTCTAATACAGCAGGCCCCTGTAGAGAAAACCGCTGAAAAGTTCGGCAAAACAGCTCAAGAAATTAACTCGATTCTTGAAAAATCCCGTAAATTACTGTATGAGGCACGCCGAGAAAGGCCGAGACCCGCACTCGATGATAAAATACTTACTTCGTGGAATGGTTTGATGATTTCGGCTTTATCAAAAGGATACAGGGTGTTGCATCATAGTCAATACCTTGACGCGGCAAAAAGAGCTGCCGGGTTTGTTATGGAAAAGCTTTATGACCAACAAAAGTGTCGTCTGCTTCGCCGATATAGAGACGGCAACGCTGCTATAGCAGGAAAGACAGAAGATTATGCTTTTTTTGTGCAGGGACTTATCGACCTCTACGAAGCATCTTTAGAGTCGCAATATCTTATAACTGCTTTAGAACTTAATGAATTACAGAACACCCTTTTTTACGACAACACACATGGCGGTTATTATAGTACCCCAATTGATGACAATTCCGTACCTCTGAGAATCAAGGAAAATTATGACGGTGCTGAGCCTTCAGCAAACTCCATCAGTGCCTTGAATCTATTACGGCTGAGTGAACTAACTGGAAAAGAAGAGTTTGCTATCCGAGCGGAAGAGATTTTCAGGTCTTGTGGCACAACGCTTGCCGAGCAAAGCCATGCACTACCCCAGATGCTGGTTGCGATAAACTTTATGCGTAACAAAAAATGCAGGGTTATTTTAACAGGCGATTTGCTTGAACCGGAAATGGCTCAACTACGGAAAGTTATTGACGACCGTTATTTACCAGGAACTGTAGTAATACATGCCTCAAATGAAATTAGCACAATCCAGCGATATCCTGAAACCATTCAGACCCGGGCGGAACACCCACAAGCATCTGTATGTATAGACCAAACATGCCTATTGCCTGTAATGGATCCGGTAATGCTGGCAACAAATATATACCGAGCAAGGCTGGCCCCCTACGATAGATAAACTGCCGTGATAAATCTAGAATCACCTATCATTGAAACAGATACTTTTAATATTTACGAACTCCCGGATTCCATAAACAGAAAGTTCACGACCGTAACCAGACTGTTTCACTCCGCCGAAAGGCACTCTTGGATCGGATTTTACAGCGCTGTTGATAAAACAGTTACCGACTTCGAGCTGATCGGCTATAGCAAGTGCTCTTTCGATGGTACTGGAAAATATTGCTGACCCAAGGCCGTAGGGGGTGTCGTTGGCAATTATTATCGCTTCGCAATCGTCCTTGGCTTCAATAAGTGTTGCTACTGGTCCAAAGGTTTCATCACTGTATACTTCCATCCACTTGTGGACCCCTGAGAGAACTGTAGGAGGATAGAAAAAGCCTTTTCCTTCAAGGATTTTTCCGCCACAAAGCAGCCGGGCACCTTCATTAACACTGCGCGTAACCTGACCATGAAGCTGCTCACGGAGGTCGTGGCGCGCTAGTGGTCCGACCTCGACTTTGGGGTCGAAGGGGTCGCCCATCACCACCGACTGCATACGCTGTAGAAGGAGGTGTTCGAACTGCTGAAAAACATGCGAGTGAACGATAAAGCGTTTGGCTGATATACAGCTTTGTCCGCAGTTGAGAAGACGCGCTGCGGCACAAAGATTGACCGCTTCGGGAATATCGGCATCGTCAAGAATAATGTATGGGTCACTGCCTCCAAGTTCAAGCACGGTTTTTTTAAGTGCCTTGCCGGATTTGGATGCAACTGCCCTGCCTGCTGCTGTGCTTCCTGTTAAAGAAACTCCCTGTATTGCAGGGTGTTCAATTATATAGCCCGTCAGAAGGTCAACATCTTCAAGAGCAATATGAACTGCGCTATAGAGGTGTGCAGGAAATCCGGCATCACGAAAAAGCTGTTCGATAGCTATGGCTGACCCTGTTACATTCGGTGCGTGCTTAAGAATAATACCGTTACCTGCCATAATTGCAGGCACTGCAAACCGAAAAACCTGCCAGAAGGGAAAATTCCATGGCATAACACCAAGAACAAGGCCGATGGGTTCGAATTTCACCACTCCCTTTACACCGTCTTCAAACTCCCTTTCTTCAGGCTTTAAAAATGATGCGGCGTGGTCGGCATAATAATCGCAGACCCATGCTGATTTCTCGACTTCAGCGATGGCTTGTGCAAGAGGTTTCCCCATTTCGCGACTTATGAGGGCTGCATGCTGATCTTTTTCGAGCCGCAGAAGTTTAGCAAGACGTTTCATAAAGACACTGCGCTCTAGTAATGAACGGTCTCTCCATGAAATATAGTCCCAGTATGAAAGAGTTATTACTTCACGAATCTCGCCGGATGTCATCGTAAGGTATTCGGCAATCGGTTCTGCTGTGGAAGGGTTGACGGTAATAATCATTGGGAGCAGTTTTCAATGATGAGTGTATCCAAGAAAATCAACTGTCGCGGTCAATACTTTCATAAATGGCAAGATAACTCTCGTAACGCTCAGAATCAATACGGCCAGCTTCGACCCCTCGAAGTATCCCGCACTCCGGTTCTACAGTGTGCGAGCATGAAGAGTATGCGCAGTCAGTCATATACGTAAGAAACTCTTTAAAATAAAAACGCAGATTTTCACGGGTTATGTCTGAGAGATTAAACTCACGTATACCCGGAGTATCGATGATATATCCCCCCCCGGGCAGAAGAAGCATAACAGAGTTACTGGTTGTGTGCAAGCCTTTTCCGGTTTTTTCATTTGTTTCGCCGGTTTTTAACCTGTCGTGTCCGAAAAGAAGATTGATAAGTGTTGATTTTCCGACACCGGAGTGGCCGCTGACGGCTGAAAGCTTTCCGGCAAGTGCTTTTTTCAGCGGTTTCATGCCACGTTTTTTTTCGGCACTGGTATATAAAACTGTGTATCCAAGGGCATGATAGGGCCTCATCATCTTGCGTGTTTCAGTAGAGTCTTCCAGATCCATTTTATTGACCACAATTATTGTATCGAGCTGTTCGGATTCTGCAAAAACAAGGTACCGGTCTATAAGTCGGGTGTTAAGCAGAGGGTCATAGGCAGAAACGACTACGACCAACTGGTCGATATTGGCGGCAATGACTTGCGTTTTTTCTTTGCTGCGGTTGCGACGAACATCCCTTTTTCTTGTAAGGGCACTCCTGCGAGGCAGCACTAAGGTAATAATTGCTTCACTTATATCGGTTCCTGTATCAACCAATTTCAGCTGAACCCTGTCGCCCACTGCAACCAGGGTGGTGTCTCCATTGTCTGTTTTAGTTCCAGGAAAGGTTCGGGAGCGGAACTCTGTACCGTCATCGGAAATAACAATATATGATGCACCTGAAACCTCTGCAACCATGCCGGAGGTAACCGGTTTCTGTTCTTTTTTGTTGTTCATTTTCACAATGCCGTATTCACTTCTGTTTCAATAAATCTATCCTATATCGGCCAGAGAAGATCGTTCATGGTAGTGTTGATGATAATAACTCCTTATCATGCTGTGATTGGGGTCCTGTAGGCGACAGTCCTCTTCCACTAGTTTAAATGACGCAGATCTGGCTGATTGCATGATATCGAAATCACTGTTCAGATCAGCAATTTTTAATCCGCTCAACGTTCCTGACTGTTCTTTGCCTAGAATGTTTCCAACACCCCTTATTTTAGCATCTATTTCAGCAATGGAAAAACCGTCATTTGTTGATACCATAGCTGAAAGGCGTTCTCTGGCCTCTTCCGTTTGCTTTGCATAAAGAAGAAAACAGGTTGATCGGTGCTCTCCGCGTCCTACACGCCCCCTGAGCTGGTGAAGCTGGGCAAGCCCAAAACGTTCTGCATGTTCAATAACCATGACAGTCGCATTAGGCACATCAACACCAACTTCGATAACCGTTGTACCCACAAGCAGATTCAGCTCCCCTCGCCTGAACTTGCCCATCACTTCCTCTTTCTGTTCCGGCGTCATTTGCCCGTGAATCAATCCGAGGTGAAGGTCGGGAAAGACAGTTAGTGAAAGATGCTCGTAACTTTCAACTGCTGCTTTCAAGTCCATTTTTTCAGATTCCTCAACGAGAGGATACACAATATAACCCTGTCTTCCTTCAGCCACCTGCATGCGGAGATAATCATAAACTTTTTCTCTCTCCTTTTCAGGCCGGCAATAGGTTTTGACCGGTGTACGCCCGGCGGGCATTTGGCGAATTACGGTAACATCAAGGTCACCAAACACTCCCATTGTAAGAGTTCTCGGTATTGGCGTAGCCGTCATCAGGAGAACATGGGGGTTTAAAGTTTTTTCCTGAAGCGCTTTGCGCTGAAGCACTCCAAAGCGGTGTTGTTCGTCGATGATCACCAATCCAAGCTTATTATAGATGACCCCTTTTTCGATCATGGCGTGTGTACCAATAACGATATTCAGCTCTCCGGTACAGAGTGCAGAAAAAAGGGCCTGCCGTTCTTTCTTACCTTGCTTGCCAGTTAGCAGCCCCACCTGCAATCCAAGCGGTTTAAAGAAACGCTTCATGACGATATAGTGCTGTACCGCAAGAATTTCTGTAGGTGCCATGAAAGCCGACTGCAGACTGTTATCGGCGGCAAGTGCCATCGCGAACATGGCTACAATGGTTTTTCCTGATCCGACATCCCCTTGCAGAAGACGGTTCATTGGACTGCCGCTTTTAAGATCGCGGTAAATTTCGCGAACCGCTTTTTTCTGGGCATCGGTTAGTTCATAAGGAAGGCTGGCATAAAGTTTTTCGGTAACATTACCAGAATGAGTGAGCTTTACTGCAGATTTGATTTGCATTATTTCGTTATGACGGAGGGCAAAAAAAAGCTGAGCATAAAAAAGTTCAGTCCATTTCATGCGGTAGCAGGCTTTTGCAAGTGTTTCATTCGATGTAGGAAAATGAATTTCACGATATGCTTCGGCGAGGTGCAGTAAACCGTGCTCTACAAGAATGGAGGCACTGAGATTTTCTTCACTGCCCTGCACCGTTGCTTCAAAAGCTCTCGTAACAAGTATGCGTACCTGCCGGGAGGAGAGTCCGTTCTGTTTCATAGCTTCACTTGTCGGGTAGAGCGGAATAATTTTACCTGTATTGTAAAGATCAAAATCGCTGCTGATACTATCTCCTGATTCATGTGGAGACAAACTGAGACGATCAAAATCGGGGTGCTGCATCTGTGGCTGATGCCCGAAATAACCGATTTTACCATGTACAGCAAGAGCTTCACCCTGCACAACAGTGCGGGAAAAATATCTTACTCCCTTGAACCAGGTCAGCTCAAGCACTCCGGTAGTATCGGCAAGCCATACCTTGAATCGTGCTTTTCCTGGAGAGTCCCCCTCGATCTGGGTTTTCAGGATTTTGCCGACAACAGTAACAGTTTCGCCCTCCACAAGGGTGCCGATATTTTTCATAGCCCGACGGTCGAGATATCGACGAGGGAAGTAATCAAAAAGGTCACCGATGGTAACAATACCTGCTTCGTTCAGAATTGATGCTTTTTTTGGACCTACACCTTTCAGGTATATTATTGAGGTAGCACCTGTCATATTAATGGTTGTAACTGGATTGAAATTCTTGTATATTTGCACCTTTACAATTTTATTGCCGGTTATATCACTTATTGTACGATAAAGTCAACGAAAGTCATGAAACAAGATATTCATCCAAAGTATACAGAGGTTACCGTTAACTGCGCGAACTGCGGCAACTCTTTTGTTACCCGTTCAACACGTACGACCATCAAGGTCGATATCTGCAACAACTGCCATCCGTTTTATACCGGAAAGCAGACCCTCGTTGATACAGCTGGACGCGTCGAACGCTTTAACAAACGCTTTGCAAAAGCTACTGTAGGACAGGCAAACGCTCATTAATTAAATTGCACGTTTCAGTTAACCAGCACTAACCTATTGGAACAGCTATGAGTGTGAAAGAGGTTTATCAGAAAACTGAGCCTAAAATGAAAAAGACGATTGAGGCATTTCAACATGAGATTGCTTCAATCAGGACAGGAAAGGCTACGACTACCCTTCTTGACCGTGTCAAGGTAGAGGCCTATGGACAGCATATGCCTTTGAAACAAGTCGGTAACGTTGGAGTTCTTGATGTGCATACTCTTATGGTGCAGATCTGGGATAAATCAATGGTTTCGGCTGTCGAAAAAGCTATCCGTGATGCAAACCTTGGACTTAACCCTGCGGCTGACGGGCAAAATATAAGGGTTAGTATTCCACCACTTACTGAAGAGCGCAGAAAAGAGTTTGTCAAGCTCACAAAAAAATTTGGAGAGGATTCAAAGGTTTCTCTGCGTAATCTTCGTCGCGACATGATTCACGAGATTGAAAAGCTCGAGAAAGATAAAGCGATCAGCGAAGATGATAAAAACAAAGGGAAAAAGGATGCAGACGAAATGCTGCACAAGTTTGAAAAACAGCTTACCGACCTGATTGTCCTGAAAGAAAAAGAGATTATGGAAGTGTAACAGGATCAAGTCCTGATTAAAAAAGGCGCTGAGAAAAATCGGGTAAGTTTTCTCAGCGAACTATGCGATGACGGCTGAAGTTATACATCAAAGTACTCTTTCATTTTACGGAATACCTCCTTTTTTCCAAGCAACCCTGCAATCATACTGAGGACAGTTGCTGTACCTGCAGCAAAAAAGAGTGGCCTTGCTGATATATTATTGGTGTAGTATATCGCGGGGATACCCCGTTCTTTGGCGAAGCTATCCAGTGAGGTTGTGCCAATAACCAGATCCGGTTCATAGTCGAGCACAGCTTGCATATCCTCTTCAAGATACTTTCTATAACGGATTTCAGTGCCGAGCATTGTCAGCACGTTGTGATCTTCCTCCCCAAGCGCCATTCTGGCTATAGATGTTGATGCATAGGGAACTTCAAGACCGGCCTCAAGTAAAAGTCGTACTAGGGAAAGTTCATTGCCTTCGTAACCAGCAACAATCACCTTGCCCTTCAAATGCTTGAACTGAGTAAAGACATCACGGGCTTTCCGTCCTTCTTCATCGGCGACAGCCTGAACAGTAGGCGGATCAAGATCAAGCGATTCACCAATACGGCGTATCCATTGCACCGTTGCATTCGCTCCGATCGGATTACCATGAATAATTTTGATTCCCTTCTCTTCAAGCAGCGACACTGTTCGTTCATAAAAAGGATGAAGCACAGCACAAGCTTCAGCCTGTCCCGCTTCTATATAATCATCCAGTGCAGTTCCCGGGAGCGTAATAACCGACTCAACACCTATTTTCTGGAGTATCCCTCCAATAGTCATAGCATCAAGTGGAAATATCTCTCCAATCACAACCAAAGATTTTGCTTTTTTGGGAGCATCGAATTTAGCAAACCGCTTCAAAAGGGTAGCAACTACAACATCTTTAGCTTCAGGATGAGTTCTGATCTGAAAGGCAGGCAAGCGAACCAGTAGCACCTCTGCATTGCCTGCTTTTCGTGGCAACAGTTCTTCAGCTATTCCAGCTGTTTCGGCAACACAGGTACTCACAACAGGAATAAATCTTACCGATGGATCCAGTGCAATACCCTCAATGGTACGTCGAAGATCGTCAATCATTGTTCCACCTGAAATCTGCACATTCATCAGTTCAGGGGATATAATAGATTTACGTGCAGCATAAAAGTGGGAAACAAACGTCAGTCCATAAAGACAGCCTTGATCAGCCACCAGACAAACCTGAACGCCATCAATTCTTGTAAGTACCCTCAATCCGCCAAATGCCGGACACATTGACTGAGGATGTAACGTTTTACAGCTTTTATTTTCCATGAAGAACACTTTTCTTTAAGACCTGTTGAATGTATGCGCTTCCCGTAATTTTTTCAGGCATTCCTTTCATCCGTTTAATCGCTTCTTCACGGTTAGAAAATTTACCGGTAGTCAGTCTGTAATATTTTATTCCATGGAGATGTGCCGGCCAGATATACGCTATAATTCCTTCGGACTTTAACCGAGCCTGTTCTTTGAAGGCAGTTCCTTCCATGCGAAAGGTCTCCAGGATAATGGTATAGTCACCTTTTTCAATTACAACAGAATCTGCGGCAGTTCCTATGGGGAGCTCATTTGAAGTAACGGTTAGGATTGCATGAGCTCTATTCAATATTGTGCCTTGGGGAACAGCAATAGCTACTTTGATTTGTGGATGCCGGGCGGTTGAAACTGAAAATATGGTTTCAGGATACAGGTAATACAATAAGGCAAGCAGTAGAACGCCAATAAATAATGAGATCAATGGTACAGCGTATCGGCGTCGCTGTCCTCCTTTTCCAACTTGGGCAGGTATATTCCGGGAAAGAACAACTTCTTCCAGATTCTGATACTCTCTGTTCAAAAGCTCCTCCAGAGAGCGTTCGGGCATAAAGCTATAGTTCCCCTGTTCTGCTTCTAACCGACCTAATCCGTTGATTCGGATCTCTCTTTTCTGTGTAACTGCATGAGAAAAAACAACAGCAAGACTTCGAGAAAAGCGTTCGGATTCAGCAGAATTCATCAATCGCATCAAAGCAACCAAACGTGGTGTATCATCGGCTCCAGAAATATGTCTATCGAACATCAGCTTATTACAGGGAGGTATATAGGTAATACCTGATGGGTTACTTATTTTTTTTAACGGGAGATGCATCACCCTGAACGAACCAAGCCCTTTGACTGAAAGGTTCCGAGCAGAAAGAAGTTCGGTAACCATTGCACTGAAAAAGCCGTTTAACAGACGCTTGGCCTCTATCTGATCAACATTCTGCAATGATGCCAGTTCTTTTATCAAATCGTGGTTTATCATAACATCGCCCTTGTAAAATGGGCGTGAACGCTGTGCTGTTAATAAAAGCAGAATATAACACTTCCCTCGGAAAACCCCGACAAGTAGGCTATATACTGCTGCTCAGGTTTAAGGAATCGTGAGAAAGATATCCACAATAAAAAAACTGAAGGGGTTTTGCCGAATGTTTTGTTTTATTTGTGCTACAGACTTTTTCGTATGGCAATTTTTTTTTGGAATGAACATAGAGATTCTTTCAGTCAGTGAACTGACTCAGCAGATTAAATCCGGGCTGGAAACTCTTTTTCCACAGGTCAGGATCAAAGGTGAAATATCGAACTTCAAACGACATAGTTCGGGACATTGCTACCTCACTCTGAAGGATGAAGGTGCTCAGATTGCTGCAGTGATCTGGAAAACCACAGCAAGCCGTTTTGCGGTTTCACTTAAAGATGGAATGAATGTGGTTGCTGAAGGACGTCTTGAAGTTTATCCTCCGTCTGGACGCTATCAACTTATCTGTACGATGGTTGCCGAAGCTGGACTGGGCGCTCTTCAGCAAGCTTTTGCCGAGCTTCTTCAAAAACTTGCAAAAGCCGGCTATTTTAATGCTGAACGAAAGCGACCTGTGCCAGTAATCCCCGAAACCATTGGGCTTATAACGTCACCGACAGGGGCGGTTATTGAGGATATGAGCAACGTGCTTGAAAGGCGATTTCCCGCAGCACGAATACTGCTTTATCCTGTCAGTGTTCAGGGGGCAAATGCTGCTGAGGCAGTAGTATCGGCCTTAACCTATTTCAACACAACAAAAAAAACAAGTCACCGTCCAGAGGTTATTATTATCGCCAGAGGGGGTGGATCTCTTGAGGATCTGCAGGCATTTAATGGAGAACTTATTGCAAATGCCATCTATCATTCAGCAATACCGGTGATCAGTGCTGTCGGACATGAGACTGATCTGACTATTTCAGATATGGTCGCTGACCTTAGAGCCGGAACACCATCTATTGCTGCAGAACTTGCCGTTCCGGATACTCAGGAACTTCTCCGTCACATCGATAATCTTCAATCAAGAAGTGATAGGCTGGTGCTTGGAAAGCTTGAAGGTGCAGAACGTCAGATTTATTCAATCTGCAGCAGCTATGCTTTTAATAGGCCACTTTTACAGATGCAACAGTTTGATGACCGCCTCTGTATTCTGGTTGAACAGATGTCGAGGTTAATCAGATCCGGTTTTAGTGAAAAAGCTGAACGGTATGCATCAGTCAAACAGCAACTGATGATGCTGGATTATAGAAAAACCCTCGAAAGAGGATATGTGCTGGTAAAAAAAGATGGAAAATATATTACGGGTACCAATAAACTGCAACCCGCCGATAACGTAGACCTTCTTTTCCATGATGGAGTACTTCCTGCTGTAATCAGCCGGGAGAGGTTTCTCTGATTATTTTGCGGACGAGCTCAAGATCTTCGATAGTATTTACCCCTGGATTATCGATAAGGGTTTTGATACACTTAATACGGAACCCGTTTTCGAGTAACCTAAGCTGCTCTAGAGATTCCGCCTCTTCGAGCATTGAAGGAGGGAGTTCTGCAAATTTCTGCAAGACTTCGGCACTGAAGGCATAAAGCCCGATATGTCGATAACAAGTGGTCGTTGAAAGCATATTGCGCCTGAAAGGTATTGCGCATCGCGAAAAATAAAGAGCAAAACCTTTTGAGTCCATAACTACCTTCACCACATGTGGATCCTCATACTGTAAAACGTCGTCGGAAAGAAGAGGAAAGACAAGTGTGGAGCAATCGGGCGGATGAGGAGAAAAGAAGGGTTCCAAAGCCAGATCGATATTATCCGGACTTATCAAGGGTTCATCTCCCTGAAGATTAAGGAAAACATCTCCCCCTGTTATTCTGGCTGCTTCTGCTATTCGTTCTGTGCCGCAACGAGCATTCCTGGATGTCATAACAACCTCCGCGCCACAACCTTCAAGAACAGTCGCTATTTCCAAACTGTCGGTAGCCACAACTACCCTTTTTGCCAGGCGGGATTTCAGGGCTTGACGCCATGTACGAACTATGAGTGGTTCACCCTGAAGATCAGCAAGCATTTTTTTTTCAAGACGGCTTGAATCAAGCCTTGCAGGAATGAGAATGACAGCTTTCATAAGCTAATAGCCTTCAAACATAGGTTTGGAGTTGTGGAGCAGCGGCATTCGAACTTACCCCTTCGAGCATAACTGTTTTTGTACGGGAACTTTTGCCTGATATAATATGCACGCTTGACGGAGGGATATGAAAAACCTTGGACAAGAGTTCACAACACTCTTTGTTGGCCGCATCATCTACAGGGGCTGCTTTAAGACTCACCTTCAACCCCCCGTTATAAATCCCGCATATTCTGCTTTTTGATGAACGCGGTGTCGCCTTGATAACAAACACCGCATTGCCATTTTTTTCGCGAAGCTCGACCAACTGAGCAGCTACCCTATCACTTTTGGGACCTTAAAGAAACGATCCTGTTTATCAGGAGCATTATGAAGTACCGCCGTTGATGCTAGTGACGGAAGCTCAACGTCCTCCCGAAGCACGTTGAGCTGGTCGTGGATACTGCTGAGCGGTGCGACACCCTCTGTATCAATTTCATTGAGCTTTTCAACATAGTGTAAAATATTGTTGAGCTCGCTTGTCATCGTCAACATCTCATCATCCGTAAACCTTAGCCTGGCTAAGTCGGCGATATAGGCAACATCTTTCGTTGTAACCGACATAAAATTATTTTCGTAAAATGAATAAAATATCGATAAAATCTCTCCGAAAACATAAGTCTGTCAGAGCATGCATATAGCACCTACTACCTGCTCATCAGGTCGATTTTTCGGACGTTTATCAATTGAAATAAACTCTCGCTGTTCTTCACCGAGATATATTTGTCGTGGTCTGGCGATCTTTTGCTCTGGATCCTTAACATGCTCTATCCACTGGGCAAGCCATCCGGGAATCCTGCCAATAGCGAAAAGAACCGGGAACATATCCATTGGAAATCCCATAGCCTGATATATCAAACCAGAATAAAAATCGACATTCGGGTAGAGCTTCCTGTTGATAAAATATTCGTCTTCAAGAGCAATTCTCTCCAGTTCAAGCGCAATATCAAGCAAAGGACTGCGACCGGTTTCCTCGAAGACCTCAAAAGCAATTTTTTTAATTATTTTTGCTCGTGGATCGTAATTTTTATACACCCTGTGACCAAATCCCATCAACCGTCCTTCTCCAGCCTTAACTGATTTAATAAATTCGGGCACCTTGTCAACGGAACCGATTTTAAGCAGCATGTGAATAACTGCTTCATTAGCCCCACCGTGCAAAGGTCCGTAGAGAGCAGCACAACCAGCCGCTATGGCAGTATATGGATCAACCCCGGAACTGCCCACTGCACGTACTGCATTGGTTGAACAGTTTTGTTCATGGTCTGCATGAAGAATAAAGAGAACATCAAGAGCACGCTCAAGAATCGGGTTTGGCTGGTAGCGCAATTCGGTCATCTTAAACATCATAGACAAAAAATTACCGGCATAGCTTAATTCATTGTCTGGCAGAACATAGGGAAACCCAAGGCTGTGCCGGAAACTCATTGCTGCCAGAGTGGGTATTTTACCAATAAGGCGGCGTACCTGAAGTTTTCGGGATTCTTCGTCATTTATATCCTTTGCATCACGGTAAAAGGTCGAAAGCGCTCCAACTGTACCAACCAGAATACCCATCGGATGAGCATCGTAGCGGAAGCCGTCCATAAACTTGACAATATTGGCATGAGTCATAGTGTGATGATGAATATTGTATGACCATACCGCCAAACGTTCCTTATCTGGCAACTCACCTTTGATCAGCAAGTAAGATGTTTCCAGAAAAGAACTGTTTTCTGCAAGCTGTTCAATAGGATATCCTCTATATCGTAAAATGCCTTTATCACCATCGATGTATGTGATACGGCTTTTGCATGATGCCGTATTTAAAAAACCTGGGTCATATCCCAAGAGACCGAAATCTTCATCCGAAGCCTTGATCTGACGAAGATCCATGGTGTTAAGGCAACCGTGATCAATAGGAACTTCATATTTTTTCCCTGTACGGTTATCGGTAATAGTCAGAGAATTTCTGGAGTCTGTAACGGCCATGATGTTAGCTGTGTTGATGGTTGAATACCAAAATATTTGCTGTTAGAGCATCGCGCACAAAGTTATAAAAATCCTTCAAAATATGGCGGGTAAAAACACTGTTTTTTTAACTATTGTTATTCATTGGTATGAAATGTTGAACCCTCTCGTATTTATCCTGAAAAAAAAGAAAGCCATACCGAAAAATATCCGAAATATGATTTCAATGTCGCACTATAAACGCAATAAAAACAACAAGCTGCAGAATCTGATAACCATGTAATGGGTTAAATATAAAAAGAAAAAAAAGGAAAATACTTTTTGGATATTATGCATTGACTCTATACATTTACTCCTCTTTCAAGGAGCTGTAGCTCAGTTTGGTTAGAGCGCCTGCCTGTCACGCAGGAGGTCGCGGGTTCGAACCCCGTCAGCTCCGCAAAAAAAAGGTACTGTAATACAGTACCTTTTTTAGTTTACTCTTATAGTTACAATCCTTTTTTACCTAGGCACCAGCTCAACCCGACGGTTTTTTTCCCTTCCGGCATCTGAAGTGTTTGGAGCAATTGGAGCAAGATAGGCTAAACCATTTGCTGTGAGACGTGTTGCCGGAACACCATACTCCTTAACTAACAATGCTACAACAGCATCAGCCCGGCGCTTTGAAAGTCCCATATTAAACTCGTAGCCTCCAACATTATCGGTATGACCGACTACATGGAGTTTCAATGCCGGGTGCTCTTTCACAAGTTTTGCGATTTCCTGAAGAGCTGGACGGGATGCAGGCTTGATTTCCCACTTATTGGTATCGAAATAAATTCCGTAGAGGGAAACTTTTCCTGTCGCAGTCAGGGATTTTGACATCTGATCGGCTGTTACTGTCACCATTTTTTGAGCCATCGATTGTGTCTCAATAATGTCTAAGGCTATGTATGCACCACGTTTTGCCTTGTACACCGTATCACTTTTTCCCCATTCTACGACAGTTACATGTACATAGATATTGCCTTCCGGTCGATTCATTTTTGCGCTGGCCACACAAATCCCTGTTTTTTCAGCGGCAAAAAAGATATAGTTACTGCGATTGGTCTGAAGATCCATTGAGCCGAATGGAGCAAGGTAATTGTTCCACCCTGAAGCTGTCTTGTCTATCTTCGAGTCGTAAAGAATAACAAATCCTTTGGATCTCAGCTCATTTAGATAATTTCTGTAAACTTCAAGAGAACCAACATCGCCAGCAGCTTCATACCATATCCGGGTAAGCTTGCCCTCGGGTTTCAAGGGAGGAGAAGCATATTCACGTTTTTTGGTTTCAAGATTATAGCTATTGAAGGTTGAAGTCTGCAATTCGTATTCATCAAACCGCTTAACATGGTATCCAACAATTTCGGAACCGGCAAACCGGCGAAGCAATGGATAATCCTGCGATCCAGGAAGATCGACAGCGCCAGCCTTGACAGGAATAAGCAATAATACCAGACTGAATAGCTGTAGAATGACCTTTAGTTTTTTCATGAGTAAATCTTCCTTCTTGCGGTTTAGTAGTGAATTACCCTTTTTTTCGCTTATCACGAACATAGATAGATTTTGACTGGCCTTCTCCAATAATCCTCTCTTCAAGATCGAAGAGTTTTGTGGCAAATAGCAATTCTCCAAGTTTAATGTAACCGTAATTACGAGGATCAAACTCGGAAGACTGTTTAGCGATGTTGCTGCCTGTCGTGGCCAGAAGAGCCCAACCACTTTCGTCAGAAGAGGCCTCGACCGCATCTCTCAATAAACGCACCAGTCGGGTGTCCTGTTTCAATTCTGCTGCCGACTTCTTGGCAATCGATTCATTTTCATTGATTTTTGCTCGCAGTACTTCGATATATATAAATTTGTCGCAAGCGGAAACAAAAGCTGCCGGGGTCTTTTTCTCTCCGAAGCCATAAACGATCAGGCCTGATTCCCGGATCCTTGATGCAAGTTTGGTAAAATCACTGTCGCTGGAGACAATGCAGAACCCATGAAACTTTCCAGTATACAAAAGGTCCATGGCATCAATAATCATCGCGCTGTCAGTAGCATTTTTTCCCTTGGTGTACCCGAACTGCTGTATGGGTTGAATCGAATACTCCAGAAGCACCTCTTTCCAGCTCCTTAAAGCTGTTGAAGTCCAATCGCCGTATATTCTTTTTACACTTGCCGTACCATATTTGGCAACTTCTGAAAGAAGTCCTTCTATAATTGTTGCCTGCGTATTATCGGCATCTATAAGCACGGCCAGACGCTCTGTTTTTTCCAACGCCATGATGCTGTGGTTTTTTCTATTTTACCGGCAAAAAACTTAGAGCTATTCAGGATACTACTTTAAATCCCTGCTTCTCAATTACCATTGTGATGGTTGCAATGCTTACTAATTTGGGATCATAATCAACGGTAACAATACCTTTTTGATGTGATGCATCGGCATCGATAATCCCTTCAAGATCTTCAAGGGCTTCCCTTACAAGCATTTCACAACTTGGACAGTTCATGCCGCTTACTTGTATTTCATTTTTCATGGATTTACCAAAATAATTCGTTGAATACTGAGATATAATGGTCTACACTTATTCATCAATTCAGCAGGTATGACCCTTCATTAATGAAGTTACGTACACTGCCGCCAAATTGGAAATATTTTCCACCAAAATGGATATGTCTATAATCAGGATTGGCAGATCACTCGGGGAGTGAGTATATTGAGCCATTATGACACATTCCTTACCATTTTCAAGAGTCGGTATACAACGCCTGTCAGTACTGGTTCTGCTGGCAAGCCTGACCATGCTGGTTTCATGCAGCCGGTCATCGAACGAGCTGAAATCCCTACAGCAGCAAGTCTGGAAAAACCCGAAGGATGCAAGTGCTTATATGCTCCTTGCTAATGGGTATGCTCGCAGCGAACGATATGCTGAAGCAGAGGACGCTTATAAAAATGCGCTGGCAATTAACCCCAAACTTGATGAAGCGTATCATGCACTTGGGGCAGTTGCATTCAATCAGAAAAAATATGTTGAGGCTCTGAAATATTTTCAAAAACATCTTGAGCACTCTCCAAAAGACTCACTCTCCCTTTACGATGTCGGCAATGCATATATGCAACTGAAACAATTTGATAAAGCGGCTAAATCGTACAGTGAGTCTATTGATAACAGCGAATCATTTACTGAGGCACATTACAATCTTGCTATATGCTATCTCCATACAGGGCAAAAGGTTGAAGCTCAGGCGATTTATGAGTGGCTTCTTAAGAAAAACAATTATCTTGCTACCTCACTGCAGAAACATTTCAAAAACGAAAAAGTTAAGTGATTAACTCAAGTCGTTATCACAGATCTTTTTTTCCAATAAATTCCGAAATAACAGATTTTTTTTCGATTGGAAACCATTATTGCTGAATTATTGTACAGTTTGTTACAGTCAATGCAATAGAGCAGTGTCCGAGAGTTACAATGCCGAAAAACGTATGAGTGAGCAATATAAGATCAACATATCTTCAGAGGAACCCTTATCCATACAAAAAGCAGTTTCAAGGCTTAAAGAAGATTTAAGACTTTTTGATTGCAAGAGCGCACTAATCAATAGCTCTAATCGAAATCTGCTTGTAACGTTTACTCTGCAAGTTCAGCCGGCTGATATCACTGGATGGTTGTGCCGTCAAACCGTATATCCAAAACTTTTATGGACGAACCGGGAAAAAGATTTTTCGGTTGCAGGAATTGGTGCTGCTGACAGTATAAC
This sequence comes from Chlorobium sp., assembly GCA_005843835.1. GTDB lineage: Bacteria > Bacteroidota > Chlorobiia > Chlorobiales > Chlorobiaceae > Chlorobium. The sequence continues at coordinate 81,529 of SZXZ01000011.1, read as the reverse complement.
GTTTGAAGAATCTGGAAATAATGATGCCAGTTTCCATCAATTTGGACTTGCCATTGCAAGTAAGGACCCTCATGCGCGCTACTTCGGCGGGTTCCACTTTAATAACCTGGAAACGCAAGACCCAATATGGCAGCAATTTTCCTCGTTTTCATTTATTCTTCCCCTTATTCAGCTAACCTTTGAAAATAAAAGGTTTTCACTGACTTGCCACCTTTTGCTTGAGGATTGTGTTGAATCCGGAACAAAAATCAGTGCGATCAATGATGCGCTCGATAGAGTAGTTTCCGATTTTGATTGTTCGACAATGAAAGTCCCGGAATTTCTGGATCTTTCTTATAACCCGGATGAGAGAACCTGGATAGAACAATGTCAGAAAGCATTGCAATCTTTTAGTACCGGAGGCATGGAAAAAATCATGCTTGCCCGACAGACTGTTCTGGAATTCGGCAACAGTTTTTCGCCTCTTCTTTTTCTTTTGCAGTATCCTTCTCCGCAAAATGCAATCTACAGGTTCTATTTTGAACCTACTGAAAATAATGCATTTTTCAGTTTCAGCCCGGAAAGGCTCTACCGAAGGGATGGCAATATGCTGCTTACTGAAGCCCTCGCAGGAACCTGTTCTAAAGAAACAATCAGCGGTAGTGATAATGAGGCTTCTGAAGCTCTTCTAAGTTCGGAGAAAGATATCCGAGAGCATAAATTTGTAAAGGATATGATCTATCAGGAGCTCCTCAAGATATGCAGCAATATTGATATGGATAAAGATGTCACGGTGCTGCAACTTAACCGCCTTGCACACCTCTACACCCGTTGTACCGCCATATTGAAACCGGAATTTCAGGATGACAGCTCTGTACTGAAACTGCTCCACCCTACTCCTGCTGTTGGCGGTGTCCCCAAAACAAATGCTCTTGAGCATATCATAGATTTGGAGCCGTTTAGCCGTGGCTGGTATGCAGCACCTGTCGGCTGGGTAAGCCGGAGTGCTTCTGAATTTTCTGTTGCTATCCGCTCAGCTCTTGTTAATGGCCGTTTTGCTTATCTATACTCCGGAGCAGGGCTTGTTAAAGGCTCAAATCCTTTTTCGGAATGGGAAGAGGTAGACCAGAAAATAGGTGAAATTCTGGCTATAACCCGCATGGAAGTATGAACCCATCCGAAATAACCTCGATATGGAGCACCCTTGTCATTGAAGAACTGATAAGACAGGGAGCGGACTTTTTTTGTATCTCACCAGGATCTCGCTCTACACCGCTTACCGTTGCTGTAGCAAGAAACCAGAAAGCAGATTGGAAAATGTTTGCCGATGAAAGGTCTGCCGGTTTTTTTGCGCTCGGTTATGGTCGGGCAACAGGGAAACCTGCAGTGTTAATCTGCACTTCTGGTACTGCGGTTGCAAACTACTTCCCTGCTGTTATTGAGGCATCAATGGATTATCAGCCCATGCTTATCCTTTCTGCCGATCGTCCTTTTGAGTTGCTTGAATGCGGCGCAAACCAAACTATAAGACAGGAAAATATTTTCGGCAGTTACACTCGATGGAATATGCAGCTTCCACTGCCATCCCGGGAAGTTCCCCTCAAAGCTCTGCTCTCTACCATAGCATATGCAGTATCTAAAACACTGGGATCACCGGCAGGACCAGTACATCTGAACCAGCCTTTCAGAGAACCTCTTGAACCGAAAAACACTGATTTACATGATTTCTGGCTGGATCCTTTGAAAGAATGGATGACTGACGGCAAGCCATCGGGAGTTTCATTATTTCCTGATAAACACCCTGAACCCGAAACCATTGCGATACTGCGCAAGGCGCTTTCTGAGGCAAAACAGCCCCTGATTATTGCTGGAAGCATGCACAGCTCTGAAGAAGCTGATGCCGTCGAAGAACTGGCATTTGATTTGAAGGTGCCTCTCTATGCAGATCTTTCTTCTGGCCTGAGACTGAAGAACGGTATTCAACCATGGCAACTGGCATTTCAGTCCCCATTATTCATAAGCCATTTCAAACCTGATCTGGTGTTGCATTTCGGAGGTCATCTGATCGCAAAACATCCAGCAGCTGCGCTGAGGGTATGGAATCCAGATAAATACATTGTAGTTCGTTCTCAGGCGAATCGTTTCTCTCCAGACCATAACGTTACCCTCCGCGTTGAAGGATCCATCGTACAAACTTCGACCTCTCTAAAAGGCTCTCGATCAACATTATCCGGCATAAATATTCTCAATGCTGATGATTTTTTTTTCAAGGCCGGAGAAGAAATTGATGCTGAAACACTCTCACATTATCCCGTTTCTGAAATTTCTGCAGCACGGCTGACCTCAAAACTTATCACAGAACAACAGATACTTTTTGTCTCAAACAGCATGCCAGTGAGGGATATGGATACCTACGCATGCAATGAATCCAATGGCGAGAATGAAAACCTTTATTGTAAACGCATTACATGCGGCATTAACCGGGGTGTAAGCGGTATAGATGGCATTCTGTCCACAGCTGCAGGTTTTGCTGAAGGACACGGTAAATCCGGAACTCTCGTGATTGGGGATCTTGCTTTTCTGCATGACCTGAATGCGCTATCGTTACTCAACACCCTAAGTGTAGCTCTTCGGATTATTGTTGTAAACAATAATGGTGGCGGCATATTCTCTTTTTTGCCTGTTGCAGGGTACAGTGACATCTTTGAAACACATTTTGCCACACCCCAGAATTATAGCGTCCAGTCAGCGGCTGAAACTTTCGGTATAGAGTATGCGTGCCCTAAAACAAACGGTGAATTCTGTGAGATATACACGGCTGCCTCAAACAGCAGTAAAAGCACAGTTATTGAAATAAAAAGCTCACGGCAGAAAAATCTGTTGCAGCATCGCGCCCTTCAGGCAAGAATTGATGCTCTTGCCGTTACATATCTTTACCGATAAATTCATACACAACAAGCTCTTTCATAAGACTTCATCCCATGCAGACAACAATACAGGGCATCCCTTTCCATATCCGAACCGAAGGAAATGAGTCGCTTCCATGCATCGTTTTTCTGCACGGGTTTCTTGGTTCAGGAAGCGACTGGTATCCTGTATCAAGGGGGCTTCATGATGAATATTGCTGTATGATGGTTGATCTGCCAGGCCACGGTAAGGCGATCCTTCTGAATAAGCCTGACGCTGATGGTTATTTCGAACAAACTTTAGATGCCCTCGCAGAACTGATACGCATGAATACCTCAACGCCCTGCCTTCTCGTTGGATATTCTATGGGTGGACGACTTGCTCTCGCTCTCATGCTTCGTCACCCGGCCCTTTTTGTAAAAGTTCTTATAGTCTCTGCATCACCCGGGCTCAAGACAGCAATTGAACAGATTGAGCGACAGAAGCATGATGAAAAAATTGCCAGGAAAATAGAACGAAACTTTGAAGGATTTATTGAAGCATGGTATGACCAGCCACTTTTTTCAACATTAAAACATCACCCTCTCTTTGAAGAGATAGAGAGTATGAGGAAATTCAATAACCCTCGTGACCTTGCTCTTATTATGAGAGTGCTCGGAACAGGAAGACAGCCATCACAGTGGGATAATCTGGAACACAATAAAGTGCAGGTAAGGTTTTTTGTAGGGGAAAAAGATGATCGCTACGTAGAGATTGGTCGCCAAATGGTTAAGTTATGCCCTGGCTCTGATCTTGAAATATTTCCTCATTGTGGTCATACCCTGCAGCTTGAAAACAATGATTTGTTTCTGGATCGTTTGAGATTTTTTTTCAACCAGCAAGAAAAAAAGAACTTATGAGCGTAGTAAACTGGATACAAACAGGCGATTTTACCGACATCCTTTACCATAAGGCTGAAGGTATTGCTAAAATCACTATCAACCGCCCTGAAGTGAGAAACGCATTTCGACCTCTGACTGTTGAGGAAATGATTACAGCACTTGCAGAAGCACGTAATGATGAGTCTATTGGTGTTGTCATTCTCACCGGTGCCGGTAATTTGGCTTTCTGCTCCGGTGGCGATCAAAAAATTCGAGGGTACGCCGGATATGCCGATGACAAAGGAGTTAACCGACTGAACGTCCTTGATTTTCAACGCGATATCCGCACGTGTCCAAAACCGGTTATAGCTATGGTTGCGGGCTATGCAATCGGTGGAGGCCATGTTCTGCATATGCTTTGTGATCTTACCATAGCAGCCGAAAATGCCATATTTGGCCAGACAGGACCAAAGGTTGGTTCATTTGATGGAGGATGGGGAGCAAGTTATATGGCTCGACTTGTCGGCCAGAAAAAAGCACGCGAAATATGGTACCTTTGCCGTCAGTACAATGCTGCTGATGCCTTGTCGATGGGCCTGGTGAACACGGTTGTACCATTGGAACAACTTGAACAGGAAACTGTTCAATGGTGCCGTGAAATACTTGCCAACTCCTCACTCGCGATAAGATGCCTGAAATCGGCACTTAATGCTGACTGTGACGGGCAGGCAGGATTGCAGGAACTTGCTGGAAATGCCACCATGCTCTATTATATGTGTGAAGAAGCGCAGGAAGGCAAAAATGCTTTCGTCGAAAAGCGTAAACCGGATTTCAGTAAATTTCCAAAGCGACCTTGAAAGCGACCCATATCCTTCTCTACAGGTATACTGTTCCTTTTATAGAACCTGTTTCTGTAAAAGGACAGTGGCTGCGTCAAAGGGAAGGCATAATCCTTGCCCTTAAAAATGCGGAAGTGAATCATACTGCATATGGTGAGATTGCTCCCCTACCGGGCCTGCATGAGGAAAGCCTTGAGTCTGCTGAGGAACAGCTTGTCGGGGTACTTTCAAAAAGTGCATTTACCAATAATGGCACTTTACCTGATGGATTATTCAGTTCGGTGCGTACGGGGCTTGAAATGGCTATGATCAACCTTGATGCTGTAATCTCAGGAAATGCTCCGGCGTTTTCAGGGGTTATGGAACGGGCAGCAAAACATGTTCCTGTTAACGCACTGCTCTTTGGTGAAACGTCCCAAGTCGTAAAACGGGCCGAGGAGTACAAGGGCCTCGGGTATCGGACATTCAAGCTTAAAATTTCATCTGGGGAAATAGACACTGCCATCAGGAGCATTAAGGAACTCTATCGCAAGTTTGGAAACGGTATGGAACTTCGACTTGATGCTAATCAGTCTCTTTCACTCGATGAGGCGATCAGCTTTGCCGGACATATTCCAAAAGGCAGCATTGCCTATATAGAAGAACCTTTGACACAAGCTGAACATATCGGTGAGTTTCATGCCAAAACATCACTCCTTTCGGCATTAGACGAAACTCTCTGGCAAAAGCCGGAACTTCTTTATAAAATTCCAGCCGCAGCACTTTGCGCACTGATTCTTAAACCAAACCGTTTGGGAGGAATATCTGCAACGTTGAAATTAGCTCTCTATGCAAAAAAAAACAATTTGCTTGCGGTTTTCAGCTCTGCTTTTGAAAGCGGAATCAGTTTGAGTTTTTACTCGTGGCTTGCTGCTTCAGGAAATTCAAATCCTGCTGCATGCGGCCTGGATACCTACCGTTATCTTAAGCATGATTTGCTTGAAACCCCTTTTGGGTCAGAACAAGGACTGCTGGATGCTTACAGACTTTACAGGGAAGGGATGATTGTGAATGAAAAAGAGCTTAAGCTTACCTCACTCTGGACACTATAAAACCGGACTGCAATAACTTTTCGTTCAAAGCGCCAAAGTTTTCAACCTCTCGTCGCTTTTCGTTTTAGCCTGAGTACAGCAAATGTTCCGCCTAGGCCGGTTATCGGTGCATAAAACACCCCGGAAAAAAGCATATTCATCAGAATATCAATGAAGCTTAATTTAACAGGTGCAAGAGCCTGCTTCTCGGCAGCAATCAGCGCCTGCACCTGCTGCTGTACTTCAGGCCTGCCTTTTGCCAATTCCAGAGCCCAGTCGATCACAAGAGCAAGACTTTCAGTTCCTGGTCTGTAATTGAAGAGCTCCATAAGAAGAAAGGTGATACCTTCTGACACAACACCCCCAACCAAACCTGTTACGAAACCAAGGATAAAGGCTTGATTATAGGTCAGCCGCACTTGAAAACGCATGATTGTCTGATGAAGCGCGACTGTACCGGCAAGGAAAATCCCCGCAAAGAGAAACACATTAAGCAGTGTCAAATAGGGAACGGTAGTCGATACAATAATAATTGAAGCACCCAGAAGAACAGCAAAAAGCTTTCCTGAAAATGGCAGAACAGGTTGATTTACATTATCAGTAGCCATATATCTTCAGGAGAACAATTCATTTAAAAAATCATCCATCGTATAAAAGCCTGGTTTTGTTTTATGACGCAGAGCAAGCCAAGCAGCAGCTTCAACTGCTCCTGAAGCAAAACCGGACCTGTTTTTTGCTGTATGAGAAATTACAATTTCGTCTGCCTCCGAATCAATAAAGGCTGTGTGTTTTCCGAACACCCCACCAAGCCTGAGAGCAGCGACCTGAAGTTCTTCGGGAGCAAGCTTCCTGTCATCTGACAATTGCCGGACAACGGTTTTTTTCCGACTGTTGGCAGACAATATCATATCGGCAGCCCTGAGAGCTGTACCGCTTGGGAAATCAGCCTTTCCTGTATGATGCTGTTCCGCAAAGGCAATATCAAACTGAGAAAAGGGAGCAATAAGCCGTGCTGCTTCGCGAACGCTTCTCAAAAATATGTTGACGCCGAGCGAGAAATTTGCTGAGTAAAGAAGTGATGATCCTGCATCAGAAACCATTTGTTTGACCTGATCCATAACATCATCCCACCCTGTTGTACCCACAACAATGGGAACTCCTGATAAAAGCATAGCCGGAAGATTTCCGAGAAATGCTTCTCTGACAGTGAAGTCAATGATTGCATCGCTACCTTGAAATGCCTCAGGAACGATTCGTGTATCTACATCGAGTATTGCAGAAGTTTCATGGCAGCCCGACTGAGCGATTACGTGAGCAACTTGGCAGCCCATTCTGCCATTTCCAACAAGGGTAAACCTCATAATTATTTTTTGTACTTAACATTTCTGTGAAAAAGTAGCATCTTCGGCCACCCGTTCATTCGTAATTCATAATATCAAGAAGCCTGTCGAGATCATCATTCGAAAAATACTGAATATGAATTTCACCCTTACCACCTTTTTTTTCGACAATACGAACTTTTGTGGCCAGTTTGTCTCTTAGAACTGACTCAAGCTGGGTAATGTGTGATAAGCGCTCGGATGAGTCCTGCTGTACAGGTTTTGACTGATCCTTGAACATGCGATTAACTAATGCTTCGGTCTGGCGTACTGACAGCTGACGGGTCAGAATCTGTTTCCAGACTTTCAATTGCTGCTGTTCTCCAGGAAGGTTAATAAGTGCCCGTGCATGTCCGGATGAAATCTCTCGATTCCTTATGCTGTCCTGAATCTGTAACGGAAGTTTGAGGAGCCTGAGAAAATTGCTGACCGTTGAGCGGTTTTTACCAACTTTCTGTGCTATTTCGTCCTGCGTGAGACTGCACTTTGTTGTCAGGCTTTTCAGGGCCAGCGCAACTTCGATGGCATTTAGATCCTCTCGCTGAATGTTTTCAATAAGAGCAAGCTCTAGCTTGCTTGAATCATCATGAGCCTCTATAACATAGGCAGGAATATATTTGAAGCCAGCCTGAAGAACGGCCCTCAGCCGACGTTCACCGCTGATAAGTTGATAGCCGTCCCCATCCCTGCAAACGGTTACCGGTTGAATAACGCCATTTTCAATGATAGAATTCTTGAGTTCTTCAAGAGCACTTTCATCAAATTCCTTGCGGGGCTGAAATGGATTTGTTCGTATTTTTTCTACAGAAAGACTGCCAATACTTCCTTCCTGGGCAAGTTCCTGTGTCTCATCCTTGGAAGCAGACTCAAATCCCTCATCAGGAATAAGTGCTTTCAACCCTCTTCCCAGTGCTTTTTTAGGCATATACCACCACCAACTTACCGGTCAGCTGCTACTGCCGGACTTTAAATTTTTTAATATTACCGTCTCTTTCGAAAATCTCCTGTGCCAGATCAAGATAGTCTTTCGATCCGATACTCTGGGCATCATACAGTAAAGCAGGTTTACCGTGGCTTGGAGCTTCAGAAAGCCTGACATTCCTGCGTATATAGGTTTTGTAGACCTTGTCTTTAAAAAACTTCTTGACTTCTTCGGCAACCTGCGATGCAAGACGAAGTCTCGCGTCATACATGGTCACAAGGACACCTTCAACTTCAAGTTTAGGGTTTAAATGCTTTCGAACGATACTAATGGTGTTCAGTAGTTTACCCAAGCCCTCTAGTGCATAATATTCGGCTTGAACCGGGATAAGCACTGAATCTGCTGCTGTAAGGGAATTAAGTGTAATCAGCCCTAAAGAAGGAGGACAATCGATAATAATATAATCGTACTGGGCCCGAATTCCCTTGAGAGCTTTCTGCATAACATACTCTCGCTCTCTCATGTTCACCAGCTCAACCTCCATCCCGACAAGATTGACATTTGACGGAAGGACATCAAGATACTCAAGACTGGAAGACTTGATAGCATCCTGAATGTTGCCGCCTTTTACCATAACCTGATAAAAAGTATTATCGATTTCGTCGCCTATTTCGAGTCCAAAGCCTGAAGTGGCATTAGCTTGAGGGTCGATATCGATAAGCAATGTCTTAAACTCAGAAATAGCAATAGAAGCGGCTATATTGACGGAAGTGGTTGTTTTTCCAACCCCTCCCTTCTGGTTTGCAATCGCAATAACTCTGCCCATGTACTAACCAGGGAATTTTATAGCAGTTGAAGTTCTGTAATGACTTAATACATTATAATACTTACATGAACTATTACAAATTTTTAATCACGCTTCATGGAAAGGCTACAACAACAATTTTACAAATGCCCTACAATGGAGCTTTCTGAATTACTTCTTGGAAAAATATTTGTACGTGTATTACCGGGAAATATCCAGCTGAAAGGCAGAATTGTTGAGACAGAAGCCTATTTAGGCAAAGACGATGAAGCCTGCCATGCATGGCGAGGCAAGACAGCAAGAAACCGGATTATGTTTCACGCACCCGGAACCCTTTATATTTACTTTACCTATGGCACCCATTACATGCTGAATATAGTCAGTGAACCTGAAAACACAGCTGGTGCAGTATTGATAAGAGCTATGGAGCCGATTGAAGGTGAGCCGTTTATGATAAAACAGAGAGGAACTGACCATATAAATAATCTGATGAGTGGCCCCGGAAAACTAACCAAAGCACTGGCAATCGATTGTAACAGCAATGGAAACAATCTTTTTAGCGAAGAATTTTATATAGAAAATGCACCGGCATTACCGGAAACCATGATTGGCACCAGTACAAGAGTAGGTATTTCAAAAAGTCGGGAGCTTTTATGGCGAAAATTTATTCTTAATAATCCACATGTTTCGAATGCCCGTGTTGGATAAGTGAGAAAAAGGAAAGTCTTTGCTTGAAAGTTGGTGAAAATATTTCTTTTTTTAGTCTGCCATGGTTAATTGAGATAGAGTGCCAAACACACATTACATGTTGCAGGAGCGTGAATCACTGGAATTCGATATCCTATTTATCGGTGCTGGACCGGCTAACCTTGCGTCGGCGATACACCTGCAGCACATGGTGAAGCGACATAACTCACTCTCAAAGAATCCCCTTGATCCTGCAATAGCTGTAATCGATAAAGGCCGATATGCTGGCGCACACCTGCTTTCAGGGGCTCTGCTTGATCCAAAAACCTTTGATGAATTTTTTCCTGACTACCGAATACAAGGATGTCCGGTCGATACCGCTGTCTCGAATGAAAGCATATGGTACCTGACAAAAAAAAGGAAGTTTCTGTTTCCTTATGTTCCTGAACTATTCAGCAATAAAGGGAAACTGCTCGTTTCGCTCAGCAGACTTGGGGCATGGATGGCTGATGAGGCTCAAAAGGACGGCATTCAACTTTTAGACAATACCTCAGCCTCTTTGCCTTATATTGAAAACGGAAGACTTGCTGGTATTGTGACAGATGATAAGGGGCTCGATAAAAATGGTCACAAAAAAGCCAACTATGAACCCGGTATTTTACTTAAAACAAAAGCCGCTGTTATCGGAGAGGGTTCTGACGGTTCTTTTTTCAGGAAAGTTTGCGAACACTTTCCAATTAGCACTGAAACCATTCCTCAACGTTTCGAATGCGGTGTAAAAGAGACATGGCGGATACCGCCAGGACGACTGGTCGCTGGTGAAATTCACCAGATGTTTGGATATCCTCTCTCGTCTGATGTATATGGCGGAGGATGGCTCTATGCCTTATCCTCGACACTTATCTCTATTGGGTTTGTCACTTCTCTTGAACCTGCATTGCCGTTTTGTGACCCGCATCTTAACCTTCAACATTTTAAAGAGCATCCATTGCTTGCCAAAATTCTTGAAGGAGGAAGCATGATAGAATCGGGAGCAAGAACAATCACGTCTGGAGGTGCTGATGCAATGCCTCCCTTATATGGTCCTGGTTTTCTTGTTGTCGGTGAAACGGCAGGAATGGTGAATATGCAACGTCACAAAGGGCTTCATCTATCAATGAAATCAGGAATTCTAGCGGCAGAAACCCTTTTTGAATCATTGCTGCATAATGATTTTTCAACGAGTCAATTGGAAACCTATTCGGATCGGTTCAAAAGTTCATGGGCATACGATGAACTTTACGCAGCAAGAAACTATCGGGGCGCTTTCGACCATGGATTGTATTCCGGTTTGCTTCATGCCGGCCTTCAACTTAAGTTTCCTGGTCTGTCAATAACCGAAAGCTTTGGAAAGCAACCCCTTGATAAAAAGAATGCACTTCAGCAAAAAAAGTCATCCCTCATTACCGGAAAAGACACCTTGACTCCTGACGGGAAAATTACTTTCAGCAAAACTGAAAGTCTTTACCGATCAGGGACCAAACACGAAGAGAATCAACCGTGCCACCTGCTTATAAAGCCTGATGATATTGAAGAAATCTGTTTAAAAAAATGCATGATTGAGTTCGATAACCCATGCCGTCATTTCTGTCCGGCTCAGGTTTACGAAATAATTCTCAATCCTCACCCGACTCTGAAACTTAATCCATCGAACTGCCTGCATTGCAAAACTTGCGAAACCGTCGATCCTTATGGTATAATTACCTGGACACCCCCGGAGGGTGGTGGAGGCCCAGGCTATAAACTCAGTTAACTTATGAATAAACAAAAAAAAGTTGTTGTCGGTATTTCAGGGGGAGTTGATTCTGCCGTTTCTGCATGCCTGCTTGTCGAGCAGGGCTATACCGTCACGGGTTTAAACATCAAAGTACTTGACTCCTTTGAAGAGAGTCCTACGCTTCAGCTATCTCCACTTATTATAAGCGACCATCCTGATTATCAAATACCTGTGTTCACCCTGAACCTCAGCAGTAAATTCAGGGATGATGTTATCCGCTATTTTCAGGATGACTATCTCGACGGCAGAACACCTAATCCCTGTATGGTTTGCAATAAAAAAATCAAATGGTTCGGCCTTTTTGAGGGGTTGAAGCTGCTTGATGCTGATTTCGTTGCCACTGGTCATTTTGCTGCCACAGCTTTCATTGACGGAAGATACCGGCTCTATAAAGGGGCTGATTCAGAAAAAGACCAGAGCTATTTTCTATGGATGCTCTCACAAAGTGACTTGGCTAAAACCATTTTTCCTCTCGGGAAGCTCACAAAACCTGAGGTACGAAAACTAGCCCACTCTTTCGAAGTAAGGGCTGCTGAAAAAAAGGAGAGCCAAGAGATATGCTTTGTACCACAAGATGATTACTGCAGCTATTTAGCGGGTGCTATTCCCGGTCTTGCCGACAAAGTTGCGGGCGGTGAAATCGTCGACGAAAAAGGCAATGTTATCGGCAAACACCGTGGTTATCCTTTTTATACCATCGGCCAGCGCCGGGGACTCGGAGTTTCATCGAAAGAGCCACTTTATGTCACTTCACTTGACAAGGAGCATAACCGTATCCAAGTCGGAAAAAAGTCATCTATGGAATCTACAACACTGATTGCTTCCGGGCTGAACCTGATCGGCCTGGAGAAACTAGACGTTCCTATTGAGGCCTCTGGAAAAATCCGGTATCGTGACAAAGAAACCCTGTGCACCATTGAACCGCTCGATAATAACTCAGCACATATAGTATTCAACACACCTAAAAATGCCGTTTCGACCGGACAGGCTGCGGTCTTTTACCGCGACAGCGAAGTAATCTGCGGCGGGTTCATTACCAGGATCATTAACACACCTCAACAATAACCCTATTCTGACATATGCTGCAGCGAAACAATCTATCACTCACCTATCTGGACCTTGAACCCGCCAAACCGGAACACGCTCCACTCCTGATCATGCTTCATGGATACGGAAGCAACGAAAAAGACCTTATTCAAATAGCTCCTGCACTAAAGCCGGAATTTCGCTATATCAGCGCCAGAGCACCGCAAACGATGGATTTTGGCATGTACGGCTGGTTTCCGCTGGAGTTTACCCAGCAAGGAATCAACGTGGATTACAATGCGGCACAAAAAGCGCTTGAGCAGTTTATATATTTCACCGAAGAACTCATCAGGATTCACCAGCCTTCGGGTAACAAGGTTTTTCTTATGGGATTCAGCCAGGGAGCCGTCATGAGCTATCTCACTGCGTTTAATGCTCCGGAACTGCTACATGGTGTAATAGCTCTTAGTGGACAACTTCCCGAAAAAACACTGCCGAATGATGCAAACAAATCTTTACTCAGGAACCTGCCATTTCTGGTAATGCATGGCCTCTATGACGATATCCTGCCGATTGCAAAAGGACGTACTGCTCATGAATGGCTAAAGCTGAATGTTGATGATGTTACCTATCGGGAATACCCTGTAGCACATCAGATTTCCGACAGCGGCATTGAGCTGATCAGATCCTGGCTTCAATAAAAATTACCTGAACCTCGGAGCAAGCCCTAAAATTCTGAAAAAGGAAGAAATCGCCGCAGTATATCAGTACTGCGGACAGTGCCGGAAAAAATGTAATTATCGACTTAATCGTATATTCTCTTTTTTTTTAACCGCCTCCCCGCATATCATAATGAAGGATACACTCTTAAATCTGCTGGAAAAGCGAATCCTTATGCTTGACGGTGCTATGGGCACCATGATTCAGCGCCATAAATTACAGGAAAAAGATTACCGGGGAACAAGGTTTGCTAACCATTCGCATCCGCTCATTGGGAATAACGATATCCTTGTTCTGACACGCCCGGACATTATTTATGCACTACACTGCGACTTTCTCGAAGCAGGTTCGGACATCATTGAAACGAACACCTTTAATGCAAACCCGATTTCTCAAGCTGACTACAACGCGTCAAACCTTGTCAAAGAACTAAACATTGAAGCTGCGCGTCTTGCTAAACAGGCTGCAAATGAGTATACCACTCGAACACCTGACAAGCAGAGATTTGTTGCCGGATCCATAGGGCCGACCAACAAAACCTTGTCTCTCTCTCCAGATGTCAATAATCCCGGTTTCCGTGCGGTAAACTTTCAGGAGGTTGTCGATAACTACACCCTTCAGCTTGAAGGGCTGATAGAGGGAGGTGTCGATCTATTGCTTGTTGAAACCGTATTTGATACGCTCAACTGTAAAGCTGCGCTGTTTTCTATCGAAGAGTTTTTCAACCGCACAGGGCTGCGTATCCCGGTTATGGTATCGGGAACCGTCGTGGATGCCAGTGGTCGAACTCTTTCCGGTCAGACCACCGAAGCGTTCTGGATATCAATCGCCCATATGCCGGACTTGATTTCTGTCGGCCTTAACTGCGCACTTGGCTCCAAACAGATGCGGCCATTTATTGCTGCTCTGGCGGGTATTGCTGAAAGTTTTGTGAGTGTATATCCTAACGCCGGCCTTCCAAACGAGTTCGGAGAGTATGACGACTCTCCGGAATACATGGCCGCACAAATAGCCGGCTTTGCAACTTCCGGATTTGTTAATATTGTCGGAGGCTGCTGCGGAACCACTCCACAGCATATCAAAGCAATCGCAGAGGCAGTCAAGTCACTGAAACCACGCCAGCGCCCAGCCAGACACCATGAGCTGCAGCTTTCGGGTCTTGAGCCCCTGTACGTCAACAGTACAACCGGATTCATCAATATTGGCGAACGAACCAATGTTACCGGATCGAAAAAATTTGCCCGACTTATCAAGGAGGGCAACTACGATGAAGCACTCTCCATCGCACGTCAGCAGGTTGAAAGTGGTGCGCAGATTATTGATATAAATGTTGATGAAGGGATGCTCGATTCTGAACTGGTTATGAAGGATTTTCTTAACCTGATTGGATCTGAGCCTGAAATATCTCGTGTACCGGTCATGATAGACAGCTCAAAATGGTCGGTCATTGAAAACGGGTTGCAGTGCGTTCAGGGAAAAAGCATTGTCAATTCCATCAGCCTTAAGGAGGGTGAAAAGCTTTTCAAGGAAAGGGCACGTAAAGTTATGCAATACGGAGCAGCTAGCGTTATCATGGCTTTTGATGAACAGGGACAGGCTGACAGTTATGAGCGCCGCATTGCTATTTGTAAAAGAGCTTACGATATTCTAACTCTGGAGGTTGGGTTTCCGCCAGAGGATATTATTTTCGATCCAAATGTCCTGACTGTTGCAACAGGCATTGATGATCATAATAACTACGCTGTTGATTTTATTCGGACAGTACGCTGGATAAAAGAAAACCTTCCTTATGCAAAAATTTCCGGCGGTATCAGTAACGTTTCGTTTTCTTTCCGAGGTAATGAACCTGTCCGCGAGGCTATGCATGCCGCATTTCTTTACCATGCCATTCGTGCCGGACTCGACATGGGCATCGTCAATGCCGGTCAGCTTGCTATTTACGAAGATATTGAACCTGAACTGCTGGTAAGGGTTGAAGATGTACTACTCAATCGCCGTTCTGATGCGACGGAAAGACTGGTTAACTTTGCTGAAACGATCCGTGATGGAGGAGAGAAAACTGAAGCAAAGGCAGCAGAATGGCGCAGCGCTCCTGTTGAGGAACGACTGCGCCACGCTCTCGTTAAAGGGATCGTTGAATATATTGAAGAGGATACCGAAGAAGCACGCAAGCTCTATCTAAGCCCGCTTCAGGTTATTGAGGGCCCTCTCATGAACGGCATGAACACCATCGGTGACCTCTTTGCAGAAGGTAAAATGTTTTTGCCCCAAGTGGTTAAAAGTGCCCGAGTCATGAAGCGCTCGGTTGCCTACCTTTTACCATTTATCGAAGCAGAGAAGGCTCTGAACAAGGATACTCGCAGTGCCGCAAAAGTGCTCCTTGCAACAGTCAAAGGCGATGTGCATGATATCGGAAAAAATATAGTCGCTGTTGTACTTGCCTGCAACAACTACGATGTTGTGGATATCGGTGTCATGATGCCTTGTGAAAAAATTCTTGAAGCTGCTGTCCGTGAAAAAGCTGACCTTATTGGGTTAAGCGGACTCATAACACCATCACTTGACGAAATGGTATATGTAGCAAGCGAAATGGAACGTCTTGGCATGACTATTCCACTGCTGATCGGTGGCGCTACGACATCAAGAATACATACCGCTGTAAAGATTGCTCCTGTATATTCTGGCGCAGTAGTCCAGGTGCTTGATGCATCGCGGAGTGTTCCGGTGGTTAACAGTCTGCTTAATCCTGCACTCAGCCCTGGCTACATTGCACAACTCAAGCATGAACAGGCTGGACTGAGAGATAGTCATGCTTCTCGTACAAGCTCAAAAAAATACCTTACTCTTGAAGATGCGCGTTCCAACCGGCCTAAACTGCAATGGGACGAATCTACAATATACAAACCGCTGAAACCTGGTATTACCTTGTTTGAGGATGTCACTGTCGGTCTATTGCGTCCCTATATTGACTGGACTCCATTTTTTATGGCCTGGCAATTACATGGCCGCTACCCTCAAATATTTGAACATGCAGAATACGGCTTAGAGGCAAAAAAGCTGTTTGACGATGCAAATTTAGTGCTTGACAGATTAGAAAAAGAAACACTGCTTGAATTAAAAGGAGTTGCAGGTATCTTTCCTGCGAACAGCACTGAAGACGATATCGAAGTCTATGCTGATGAGGGCCGTGAAACAGTGCTGATAAAACTGCATACACTTCGACAGCAGCAAGAACAAGAAACCGGCAAACGGAATGTGGCACTTGCTGATTATATTGCTCCCAAAGAGTGTGGAATGATTGACTACGTAGGAGGGTTTGCTGTTACTGCAGGTCTGGGTATCGAAAAATTGCTTAAACAGTTCAGTGACGATAAGGACGACTATCACCGCATTATAACACAGGCGCTTACCGACAGACTTGCCGAAGCGTTTGCTGAGATGCTGCATGAAAAGGTGCGGCGAGAACTGTGGGGATACGCTCCGCTTGAAACCATGAAAAGCACTGAGTTGCTGGCAGAGCATTACCAGGGTATCAGACCTGCTTCAGGGTATCCATCATGCCCAGACCACACGGAGAAAGCAGAGCTCTTTACCCTGTTGAACGCTGAAACCAACACTGGTATTACATTAACTGAAACCTTTGCCATGAACCCTGCTTCTTCTGTCAGCGGGCTTTATTTCGCACATCCAGAAGCAAAATACTTTGTACTCGGCAAAATCTGCCATGACCAAATCGAGGATTACGCTCGACGTAAAGGGATGCATATCAAAGAAGCTGAAAAATGGCTGGCCCCAGTTCTGAACTACGATCGAGAGTAACGGCTCATCATGTTTAATAGAAATGAGATTGTCTGTTTAATCCCATGATGCAGTGTTCCATAGATAGTTATTTG
Organism: Chlorobium sp.; assembly: GCA_005843835.1. GTDB lineage: Bacteria > Bacteroidota > Chlorobiia > Chlorobiales > Chlorobiaceae > Chlorobium. The sequence continues at coordinate 64,626 of SZXZ01000011.1, read as the reverse complement.
CATGCAGTGTGCAATTTTCAGCTACAGCTTCATCATGGGTAAGGGACTGAATGGATGGGTTTTAAAGCGCTCAATGGAGAGTTCAAGAAGCCGTTTATGAAACCCAGCGTTAGGAAAAGCATAGAGTACGTCTGTGACGAAATCGTCATGTAAGCGATACCGAAGCAATCCCCCCGATAAATCTATCCAGTCGGCCTTTCGAAAAGCTTCAACCAACCAGGTGGGATTTGCCTGATATTTTGAAATCTTATGATGCTCTCCAATCATTGCGTCTATTTCATCACACCACGCAACTCTGTCAGTTTGTTCCAGATAACTTCGGGCTAACAATTGAGATGGTACCAGGTAATCAAAGGTGTTATCGGTCCATATTCCTATATCATGAAAAAATGATGCGATAGCAATTTTATCTTCAACATCTGTAAGGTTTCCAGCAAGTGCACTGCAAAAGTTGAAAACACGCATACAGTGATTTTTGTACCCATCAAAATCTACACCTAAGCTTTGCCGATATTTTTCAAATAACTCATCAAGCAGAATCGATTCATGGACAACATTCCTCACGTTAGGTTTCATCCTGAGGTTTTGAACCATTGATAATATGTCCTTTCAAGAAGGTTTATAGGAGCATTAAATATTTTGAGAAGGCACAATGTAGACCTTTCTATACTTCTTATCCCTAACAACAACATTATTATTCTACTGGTTATTATGGTTGTTCCTGGCTCAGTCAGGTATTGTGTTTGTCTTTTTCACGGTAAGTTCTTCGATTTCAAGCTTTTTGATGCGGGCGTTTTCTACAGTGACTTTGCCAAGAACAAGTTTTCCTATGACGAGAGTCCCTATAGCGAGCGCTCCTATGGCAAAAGCCCCGAGAGCAAGTGCACCAAATGCAACAGCAGGGGAAGAACAAAAAATATCTGCCCTGAGAGCTTCAGGTAGGGGCGATTTTTTTAACCCTTTATCCAGATTTCTGTGCAGGAACAGCTTCATGATAACAGTATTTAAGTGATCAAACTCCAATTTCCAGATGCTGAGGTGCGGCGCCTGACTACAAATAGGAGTACACCCAGGTTTTTGAGCCAAGGGTGTACTTATACGTGGCTTGCAGAAAGACTATTTGCTAAAGGTCTCCTGCAGGTTAGAGAGATAGCGCTCTATCATTCCGGTGAATTCCATGACGACCAGGGGGGAAATTATGAACTCAAGAAACGAGGGAAAATCGACTGTAAGATCGCCTTTCGTTTTGAGGGTAACTTTTGTTCCGGCCCCTTGTGGAGTTATTGTCCAAGCCCCCTCAACTATGGCATTCCCGACGCCGTGTACCGGAGTCCAGGAAACCTTCTTTGCTGCTGCATCCGCTGTGTACCTTGAGGCGTATATGGTTTGCTGAAGAGTATAGCCTCCTATGCCGATTTTTTCCATTTCCCAACGGAAGGTATTGTCACCCAGATCTACAAGTTGATCTACTTTGGGAAAGTGGGATGCGGAACGGGGAACATCAGCAAGAAGCGCATACACTTTGTCGGGAGTTGAGGACGTTTCAAAATCCCTTTGAATGTTAATAGCTACTGAAAATGACATAATTTTAGAAGCCGAAGCTTCCCCTTTTATTTATTTTGATAAAGGTTTGTTCAGTGCATTCAAAACAGCAGTATCCCTGTCATAGACATCTTCAAAAAACTGGATATCCTCACCATCTGCAACGGCTGTAAGGTAAAGAATAAAGACCGGTATCCGTTTAGGCAGGATAACGGTTGATGTTTTTTTTGTCTTGATCACTGACATGATCCTGTCCCTGTTCCATTTGATACTGTCCTGCAGTACTTGTTCAGCAAGTTCAAGAGGATTTTCCACCCTGATGCATCCTGAACTGAAAGCCCTGGCACTCTTTTTAAACAGCTCTTTCGTTGGCGTGTCATGCAGATATACAATAAACCTGTTCGGAAGCAAGAACTTAACCCTCCCAAGTGAACCATGTTCTCCAGATAACTGCCGCAAGCGATATGGAAAGTTTTTCTCCGTATACTGTGACCAGTTAACCGATGCTGGGTCGACGATACTGCCATTCCGGTCAATAACGTTCAGCTTCTTATGGCTGAGGTAGGATATACTTTTACGAATGCCAGGCAGGGCATCTTTAGCCAGAATGGTTGGAGGTATCACCCATTGTGGATTAAATATGACATACTGCATCTCCGCTTTGAAAACAGGTGTTTTGCGGGCCGGTTGTCCAACTATGACCCGTGTTGCCCAGCGGGTGTTTCCATTTACAATATACTGAAGGGCAAATTCAGGAATATTAACCATGACATAGGTAGGCTCAAGCTCGCTGAGAAACCAGCGGTACCTTTCAAGGTTTATACGAATTTGATCAATCCGACGCTCAACAGGCATATTCATGACCTTAACAGTGACTGCGCCAAACGCTCCGTCGGGATCAAGACCGTTGCGTTTCTGAAACTTTTTTACCGCCTCAACCAATTCTTTTGTGTAGACTTTTGAGGTATCGGATTCAGAACTCCCAATTTCGCCTGAAGCTTCAAGACGTTTATGCAGCAGCAAAACACGATTATCTCTGGAACCTTCTGTTAAAGTCGGCCCTTCCGGCAATACAGGCCAACCTCCTTCCCTGGCAATTGAACGGTAACGTGCAAGAACGGCTTTAAGCTTATTATATTTGGGATATTGTGGGTGAAGATCATTTAAAAGTACGGCAATTCTTTCGTTAATAAGAGCATGCTCAAGCCTGTACTCAAGGGCACTTCGGCTGACTGTATTATTGAGGTTCCAATTCTGGTCCAGTTTTTTGGGCTCAACCTTTCCGTAACGAAGGTGACTGGCAAAAGTAAAATAAGCATCACTCAGAAGAATATCATAACGGGCCTGAGATTCAGGGGTTAATGATGGGTGACTTTGAAACTCCCTGATTTCATTGATATGATAGTCTGATGGTTCAAGACCATCATTTACTGCACCCTCAACAGCACTGATAAGCTCAGAAACCATTAGAGGCTTTATCCATACAGGCTGGAATCCCCTTGCAGCATAGAACCGGGCAAGGTGGGGATTGATAAACTTCTGTTCAGCAAGTTCTGAATGGGTATTCGGCTGTAATAGCCGATCGAAGAATCGTCGAATATGTCCTGTTACGCTATTAGTTACAACACTTTTTTGCTGGTGACCCGTACTCTCTTTCTTGTGCTGAAGAAGTTCCTTTTGAGAGACTGGAGGTCTTTCCGGAACGGGCTGAACAGGACTGAACGCCAGCCAGAAAAGAAGGATACCTATCATACGTGTTGGTATGCGTTTAGAATTCGATTCAAAGGTCGTCTATGGAGCAAAGCCAGATCAGGATTGAAAAGTGTTGACTTGGTAGCATAATCCTTGTCGCCATGGAAAATGAACAGGCAGCTTCCCCCTTTGATAAGATCAATCACCTGCTGAAAACTATCAACCGAGATAGCTGGACATCCCTGGCTTCGCCCAAGGCGGCCATGTTTCCTTATATAATCATAGGATACATAGTTAGCACCATGAATCACAATGCTTCTTGATTCAGCTCGGTCGTTAATGCCTCGTTCCATACCAATAAGCCTGAGTGAATAACCGTTTTTACCGTCATAGGTATCACCGGTTGTAAAAAAGCCAAGACTGCTTTGATGGGAACCCGGATCGTTGGAAAAAAATTGCGCGTAATTTTCACCACTTCTGCGTCCATGAGCTACCAAACCTGAATAAAGCAAACGGCCCTCGTTGACATCGATAACAAATAGTCTTTCATCAACTGAAGGGCGATTAAAATCTATCACCGTCAAAATACCATCACGGTTAACTTTTCCCTGATCTTTAAGTGAGTAGTAACCCGAGAGCGCCATACTGAGCACCATCGGATCTATTTTATTTTGGATTTCCGAAGATTGTGAAAGTGCTGAAAAGTTGTTACGGAACTCATTATTATTATCAAAGCTCAATGAGCGTCCTTCTAAAGGAAATACCATAATGAGCATCATAAAAAGCATAGAAATCAATCGAATCATAAGCTGCCTCAAACTGTGTTAAACCGTTACCATCTTTTTCGGTAAAGCGGTATATGCATAAAAAAAAGACCCGGACAGGATACAATTCCGGAGTCTCCTTAATGTTTCAATAAAAAAAGGGGTTCCACACCCCAAAGCACGACAATCAGAAATTCAGTCTCCTTAGAACGGCTGAAAGGGGATAAACGATTTATCCACTAATAAGAAGAAAATAGAAAGGCAAGAAGACCAGTTAAGGTATGATTTTTTTTTGTAAGGGTCAAATCTGCGGTACTCCGCCGGATCCTGTGTGAGCATCAGATACATAGCTCATTGGGTGATCAAACAAAATGGTAGCATCCGCGATTTTCATATACAGCCGTATGTTAAAACGGTGTGGTGCCCAGTTAAGCAGAAATGTTGCAAGAGCCTCCCACATTGATACCCAGGCAACAATAGTGAGGCCTTCTGCTATAACACTATTGATGAAGGATACTCCGCGGGATTCAAAAAGAAAAAGATTGAACCAAAGAGAAATCACTAAAATTACAATTCCGATAATAAGCAGAACACTGGAGGTTCTCTGCATTTTTTTCATAGCGGCAAGTTCAAGCTCTTTCTGGTACATAAAAAATTTATGAACACTTGTACGTACTCGCTGCATAAACTCTTCTGAGGGGAACCGCTCGAATACAAACCTGATGACAAATTCTGAATGACCTATTTCACGAACACATTCTGTCAGATAATAAACAAGATCTTCATCCAGATCCTTTTTATGATATGGTGCTGTTTTGTCAAAATCTTCATACAAATCCTCAACACTTTTTGATGCTACATCGATAATGATTTTTCCATCTCCGGCCTGCTCGTAGCGCTCCAGAACTTTTCTTTTTACTGGATTGTTCCATCCATATATTTTCCAGAAAAACCTTTTTGTCATTTTAAAGACGGAGCGACAAACCGCCACCTTGAACTGATGGTAACCATGATATCCTGCTCTTTTGGTGCTATTTCAGTCGAAATGGCTGAAGGGGCTGCACGCATAGCCATGACATCCATTTGAGGATGATCTCTGTAAGATGGCTGGTTAACACTTACCTCCATAAGTTGCCCAATACGACCTCCAGCGGCCTTTGCCATTACCCCGGCATCCCTGCGGGCATTCTCAACAGCGGCTACAAGCGCCTCCTGTCGAAGCATGTCATATTGGCTTGATGAAAAGGTTATACTTTGTACTTCGTCTGCTCCTGCTCCTACAACTGCATCAATCGCCCGTCCGATTTTTTCGAGAATACGCACCTTGACTGAGATGACATGTCGAGCAGTGTAACCTTTCAGAATGCTTTTTCCAAGGGACTGATCCCACTCCGAACGCGGAGCAACGGTATAACTTGCCGTAGGAGAATCATCAAGGGAAATCCCTTCTGTTCTGAGTGATTTCTGAACAGCCCGATATTTTTCAGCTGTATCTGTAGCTGCTTTATCAGCGGTTTTGGCATCCGATTTAACAACCACATCGAACTTCGCCATATCGGGCTTTACTGAAACCCTGCCTGTGGCCGAGACCACAACCTGACTTTCTTCGGCTTGCCCTGCAGGAGAGATACAGCATCCAATAACTGATAACCAAACACTCCAAAAAAGGAGTTTCCTTTGCATCAACAATACCTATCTCCTTATTATCTAAAAAAAAGTGTACCCCAACTACCACTCTGTCGAATACAAACCTATAATCTCTTTGTATGCAATCGCTACCGCACAGGCTGAAACAGGAATACTGACAAGAAGACCTACACCAAGAGCAAGCGCTCCAAGAAAATTAAGGGCAAAAAGAGCAAACCCTAATCCAAAAAAAGCAAACCAGTTTTTGGTAATGATTTGACGGCTCGTCTCCATGGCCTGCCAGAACTCCATGCGATAATCAATGATTAGAAACGTGGAAAACATATACCCGATTGCGAGATAAATGCCAGGGATCAAAAGCAATACCATACCAAAACCTACCAAAAGACCACCTGCAAGACCCGCGAGAAAAAGAGGAAGTAAATAGTTAAACCCATTGAAAAAATCCGCAAACTGGAAAGGCTTTCCGCTAATGAGCTTGAAAGCAACAATACCGAATCCTGCATAAAGCGGAGCAGCAACTGCAGAAAAAATAAATGAGCCGAAAAATGCAAATTTTGAGCTAACGGCCGATACTGCGAAAATAAGAAGAGTAAACCCTACGAACTCTCCTATATGCTCTTTAAACATCTCCCAGCCCTGCTTGATATAGTCCTGAATGTTGACTGTGTAAGTTGAATTAAGCTGTTTATCAAACAGATGCGGATCAACTTTATTCCCAAAATCAAATGCTGCCATAACTCTTCTCCCTTTTTTTTATTAACGGTTATCCGTAGACAAAGATAGCCCACAGAAAAAATGGAATACGTCTGTGAGTCAAACAGAATTGACTCACAAATAGTTGTATGACTTTCAGATATTATACTTGCAAGTTACAGAAGAGATGTATCTGCACCAACAAATTCATTGAAAAGAATTTTTTTATGGAAAACAAACTAATGAAGATGTTCATGTTCAGGGTGCTCCTCGTCAGGGGATAAGAGACATAAGGTATCGGCAAAAAAACTCTGGGTATTAAATTTGCATAAAAATGCCGCCGAGGTTTTGTCACCGCGCTGTACAACAACTGCACCATCCTGCCATATTCCGTTTTCAGAGTGCCACTGACTTTCGGGAGGGTCACCCTGATTTTGATGAATATTATGCACGCCATACCCCGTTCTGAAAGGCTCGCCGAAAATAAACAGTTTTCTGGAATGCCTCAGAAGGGGCTCAAGATCTCTGAAAGCTGCCGGTCCTGTTCCGTATTTCCATGAAGCAGTTAGTGTTCCTTCAATTTCTGCCTCAAGATTATCTGAATCGGAGGCTACATGATGGCATTCTGTTGTTGGCTGCAGCTCAGGACTTCGATAGTAATCTATTGCACCTGAACCGGGGTGAGAATCAAGGGGATGCCAGCCTTCCTTTAGATGAAGAATTGGCAGTATAGCATCTGCCGCCAGCTCGACAACACGCCACTGGAGGCCATGTGCATCATGTTTACTGTCAAGGTCAATCGGACAACGATATATTCTTCCGCCAGCTCGGACTTTTACATTACAATGGTAATATGTACCATCGTTAACTGTATGATCGCAATAATACTTCTGCAATGTGCCGACCAGAACGCCGTATCCATCATAGAGAGGCATAACAATATGTTTTCGTCTGAAGAATGACAGGTTATTCAATCACAAAATGATAAGTTATACATCTACCTCGCCGAAGCAAAACTGTATCACATACACAGGAACCTCTATACAGGTTTATATCGTTTATCTTTATGTTGATCATTGAGGATAGTTGATGCTTACATACCTTTAGGCCGCATACCGGAATTACCGCAACCGTCAGATTGACTGCAACAAGACCAGGGAAACAGCACATGAGCACAGCAGAACGTAAGTTCCTTTACAGCGGCAGTGAAAAAGAAATAACAGAGCATGCCGCAGCGCTTATTATTACTGAAGCACATAGAGCTGTTAAGGATCATGGTCAGTTTTCACTTGTTCTTGCAGGCGGAAAATCGCCCCGCCAACTCTATCGGCATGTTGCTCAAGGGGTTACAAAAGATATTTTTGAGCGTTATGGGCTTTGGGCATCCGTAGAGAATAGTGTAAATCAGGAGGGAGAAACAGTCTCAATGCCCTGGGCAGAAACATGGTTGTTCTGGGGGGATGAACGAAGGGTCCCGATTGCACATCCAGACAGCAATTATCGCATGGCAGTGGAGTCGCTGCTTGAACATGCTCCTCTGCCGGAAAATCATATTTTCAGAATGCCTGCAGAAAAAGAGGACAGCGAAAAAGCTGCCAGGGAGTATGAAGAGACTATCAGTGCTTTTTTTCGTGCAACCTACCCATATTGTTTACAAGATTTTCCGATGTTTGACTTCATCATACTCGGCCTGGGTGAAGACGGTCATACCGCATCACTGTTTGCGAACAATGCTGACGTTCTTAAGAAACAACAAAGATGGGTACTTGCAGTCGATGAACCTCGGGCAAATCCTCCAGGAAAGCGGCTAACCCTATCCCTACCGGTCATCAACCATGCACGGAACGTTCTGTTTTACACCACAGGAAAAGAGAAGTCAAGACTGGCTGAAAAAATTTTTCTTAATAAAGAGAGATTGTTGCCGGCAAGCCTTGTCAGACCTGAAAAAGGTATGACGTTCTGGTTTACCGCTCAGCTGTAAATACTGCCAGCAGATTCCGGGCCATTTGAATGGATTGGATATGTTTCAGGTGTCATGCCATTGACAGTTTCCCTAATTGAATCTATAATGGCCCATGAATATTCGACACTGTCCTGCCGTATAAAGTTCATCTGATCTCCGTTGACGGCATCAAGCAGGAGACGATGGTAAGGGGTCATGCCTGCTTCAGTAAAGGATGTTTTGTAATCAAATTTCATGTAGACGGGATCTGTAATCACTGCTTCACCGGGACGTTTTGCCCCGAATCGCAACGCAATAGTTTCGTCAGGTTGAATACAAAAAACTACCTGATTAGCGATGTAACTGCAACTTTCTGCCGGCCCGAAATAATTCTGGGGAGGACATTTGAAGGTGATAACGATCTTGGTCATCGTCTGGGAAAGGTTCTTGCCTGCTTTTACATAAAACGGAACATCTTTCCAGCGCCAGTTATCGATATAGAATTTGACTGCTGCAAAGGTCTCAACTGTTGAATCCTGTGCTACATTTTTTTCGGATCGATACCCTTCGTACTGGCCTAACACAACTGATTTTTCGACATCAAAGGATTTAAACGGGCGAATGGAACGGAGAAGTTTTGCTTTTTCGTCGCGGACAGAATCTGCAGAAAGATCAACAGGCGGCTCCATGGCAACTGCTGCGAGAAGTTGAAGGGCATGGTTCTGTATAATATCGCGAAGCAGACCCGCTGCATCATAGAATGCACCGCGGTCACGGATACCAAAATCCTCCGCTATGGTAATTTCGACATTCGCTATGTAATGGCGTGTCCATAAGGGCTCAAAAATTCCATTGGAAAACCGGAACACCATAATATTCTGAACCGGTTCCTTGCCGAGGTAGTGATCAATACGAAAAATACGTTCTTCGTTGAAAACCGCTCCGATAGCGGAATTCAATTGACGGGCCGTCTGCAGATTTGTTCCGTAGGGTTTTTCTACGATAATTTTTCTCCACCCGCCCTGTGAATCATGTTGCTCTCCCAGACCTGCAAGGTCGAGGTTTTTGACAATAATCGGGGCAAGGTCTGGAGGAGTGGAAAGGTAATACAGAATATGCTCACCCAACCCCGACTCGGGTGAAACATCCATAAGCTCTTTATAAAGATCATGATAACCTTCACTATCTGCAAGGTCCAGACTTACGTAAAAAAGTCTTGAGCTGAACTTGTTCACATGCTGTTCATCCAGAACAGTTTCTGGTGAAAGTGTCGTGAGTTTTTGATGCACCTGGTGCCGAAATTCCTCATGGGTGAGGAGAGATCGCCCGACACCTATGATTCTGTATTCGCCCGGTAAATGTCCCCATTTGGATAGTTCGTAAAGTGAAGGGAACAGTTTACGGGCAGCCAGATCGCTGTTGGCACCGAAAATCACGACGGTGAAATTATCGGCATTTCCCTGCATTATGTCTTCCATTTAAGGTTTTTTGCTGAACGCATGTCCCCCGAACTCGTGACGCAATGCGGCGACGACCCTGTCGGATAAATTATCTTCGGAACGTGAACGATACCTGCTGAAAAGTGACGCTGCGATCACTGGAATCGATACTTCATGCTCTAGCGCTGCTTCAATTGTCCAGCGACCTTCTCCTGAATCGGCAATACGTCCGCTGAGATAGTCAAGTTTCGGATCTTTCTGAAATGCACAAACCACCAGATCCATCAACCAACCGCGTATAACTGAACCATTTGACCAAACCCTTGAAACATCTTCAAGATTAAAATCATAACTGCTTGATTCTAAAAGTTCAAAGCCTTCACCTATTGCCTGCATCATGCCGTATTCAACCCCGTTGTGAACCATTTTAGCAAAATGTCCCGACCCAGACTTTCCCATATAACCATACCCATTTTCCACACAGAGATCTTTCAGCAAAGGTTCTATTACATCATAGGCCGCTTTTTCACCGCCTACCATAATACAGGCTCCATGCCTTGCGCCTTCAAGCCCTCCGCTGGTGCCGGCATCAAGAAAATGAATACCACTTTCTTGAAGTCGTATCGCCCTTTTTGCGGAATCGGTATAATGCGAATTTCCCCCGTCAATTATAATATCTCCTGGCTGCAATAAAGGTATAAGAGAGTCAAGGGTTGTATCGACAGGTGCACCGGAAGGCACCATCAGCCATAGCAGACGAGGGGAGGGCAACATATTAACGAGTTCCTGCAGCGAAGTCGACGCTGTTGCCCCTTGTTCGGCAAGAATGGCAACAACTTCTTCCGAAAGATCATAAACAACAAGATGATGATCGCATTCAAGAAGATGCTGTACCATATTGAAACCCATTTTTCCGAGTCCTACAAACCCAATATTCATGTTTTTAAATGGATTATTATCAGAAAACACTCGATTCCGCTCAAGCTAGATCATGCCACGCCTCCTGTTGCAAAATTGACCATATTCTGGTAACGGTCAATCACGACACTGTTAACAGATGACCATGACTTCGTTTCTGCAAACCTAAGCCCGTGGGCTTTTAATTCCCGGTATTTGGCTGAATTTCCATACAGTTCAAGACATCTTGAAAAAAAATCCTCAAAATCTCCGGACCGGGCCACGACGCCGCCTCCCGATCTCTCAACAATATCTTTGCATCCTCCTTCATTTGAAACCACAACAGGAAGCCCTGAGGCAAGAGCTTCAAGAGCAACATTGCAGAATGCCTCTGTTATTGAAGGAAAAAGGAATATATCTCCACTTGCATAGGCTTCAGATAGTTCGACCCCCGTAAGATACCCGGTAAATACAGCCTGGCGCATTCTTCGTCTCATTTCAGCCTCTTTAGGACCAGAACCAATCATAACGAATCTTACGCGATCAGCATAGCCTGACTCCATGAATCGCTCATAAACCCTCATGACGACTTCGACATCTTTATAGAGTACAAACCGTCCGGCAAATACAAAAACCGTCCGACCATCTGCATTCCATGTTGATCGAAGGTTTTCAGAACGGTGAGAAGGATCAAAAAGCTCCTTGTCTACACCCCTTGACCATATTTCAACATTTTTGATGTTCTGGCTTATCAGTTTCAATCGAATACCCTCATTTGGAGCAAAAACGATATCACAACCATTATAAAACCATGTCAGATATTTCCAGAACGGCTTTTCGGCAAACCTGAGTCTGTAATATTTAAGGTAGGAGGGAAAATCAGTGTGAAAAACTGAAGCGAGAGGCAAAGACTTTTTTTTTGCGTAGAGCAGAAACTCTCTTCCGACTATATCTGGTGTCGAAATATGCACAATATCCGGTGCAAATGCATCAAGTTGCCGCCTGGTTTCTGGCTTGAAAAAACCAAGTTTGTAGTCAGGATATTGCGGTATGGGAACAGCCAGCATAGGGTGTACTGTTACGCCATTATGATTATCCTGAAGCGATACGTCAGGTGACCATACCGTTACCTGATGACCTTTTCTCCTGAATGAAGAGACTAGCTGAGATATTGATTTTACCGCACCGTCTTTGTCCTTGACATACGTCCCTGAGTATAAGGCAATCTTCATAAAGAGGCGAACAAAATCCTATGATATCAATTGAGTTTCCATACTTTCGCTATCAGGCAGACCCCTTAAGACAGCCATCAGCTGTCATGATCGTAACTGATACGTTTCTATTGTCTTAAGAGTTCAATATAAAGCATGGAAATCACTTTACTTCCAGAGAAAGTTTTGCAACTTTCGGCTTAACAAGCCTCTTATAATCCTCGTAGGAAAGCCGTAAAAGTTCTGTATGGGCTCCAGCATTGAATGCTATTTCATCATCTGCTTCAAGTTCTTCTGATACATAGACATCCATTCCGAAAAGGTTGCCAAACGGAGGCATGGCGCCAATCTCACAATCCGGAAACAACCCCGAAAATTCTTTCTCATTTGCAAGCTCCACGTCCCTGGATTTAATAAGGTCACGTAAAAGCTCGAAATCAAGTTGTCTTGAGGCAGGCAAAATGACCATTGCCATTTTACCATCAATAGTAACCATGACCGTTTTAGCCAATTCTTTGCCTGGCACATGTGCTGCAGCGGCTATCTCCTGTGCTGTGTAGGCAGGAGAATGACTGACTACAAAATACCTGACAGCATGGCTGTCCAGGAACTCCCTCAATCTTCGAATAGGCATAGTATCCTCCCTTTTTTAAAAGCATTTGTATTTCGTAACTCCGGTGCTTCTGAATAAAACAGACTGTACCCTACTATTTATTTATAATAATACAGAGGAAATCCGCCGCACTACGATAAACTAACTGGAACAGATTCAACTCGTTTTATCCCAAAAGGGATTGAGCTTAAAGAGAATACAAAACGGGATAAAAAAAATGCCCTGCAAAATATTTTGGATGTATGTGAGCCAAATAATTATAAACTCACTACAAAACCGTCTCTTTAATACTTTAAATTACTAATTAACAAACAATAGTCAATAACTTTCTGCTGGAACTATTCGGTCCGAAAAGGGGACAAAATACAAAGAAGGTCTACGGTATTTTATAATCCAATTCTTAATCCGAGAATCACGTTATGACTGCCAATTCTGTAGGTATTATAACCTGCAAGCTCGGGATTAGTGGTTGTAAAATATCGGTACTGAGCATCAAGGTTTACCATAGGAGCGATACTAAACCCTGCTCCGGCACCAATCTGCCAGGCAAACACCCTGTCGCCAACAATAAGACCAAAACCATTATCATCATCTACTTTCGCTATACCCAAGCCTGCAAGAACAAAAGGCTTAACCGGAGCGAGAGGCAGCTCGACATTTACAAACCCATTTGCCATATAGGTTGTCATTGATAAAACGGAACTGGAATTGTTGACACCGTTTTTCTGATAACCGAGTTCAGCTTCAACTCGATACCGACCACTGTCAAGTCCTAATGATCCTGAAAAAAGGTGACCACTGTCAAATGAACGGTCAGCAATATAATTTCCATGAGAATCACTCAGCATTGCAAGTCCGATTGAACCACAGACATAAGGTGTTGTGACAGCACCTGCAATCTGACTAAAAAAAAATATGAGCAAACAGACCAAACCGGAAACTATTTTTTTCATGCGTAATTCCTTATTTAAGTCATTGAATCGACATCATTTTTCCCTTTTCCATTAGCACAAAGTAATGCTTTGCTGAAAGCATGCAAAACCTTCATCTCTTAATTACCCCTGTTGGCTCCCCAACCTTGAAGTTTACCCAAAGCCTCACGGTATCCGATGTCAAGAAGGTCAGGGACCTGAGCAAGGTCAACCAGATTATAATCCGAAAGATTAGGAGCAATACACAAATCCGCAGGCTCTATCTGAATAGCTGTAGTGTTGGTGATTGTACTGTAAAAAGCATTCAGCAGAAGTCCGATAATGTTTTCAGGTTTCTTGAACGAGTGGCGAGCTAGGAGATCTACACAAATAACTGATTCGGCGCCACTTTCGAAAAGAGGGGAAACGGGAACATTTTCCATCAGCACTCCATCAACCAGCAACAACCCATCGTGATGTACAGGCCGGAAAATACCCGGAATACAACTGCTTGCCATCACAGCGACTGAGACATCGCCCTTTGTAAAGACAACTTTTTTTCCAGAGCTGATATCAGTAGCTATCATGGAAAGGGGTATCAATGCGTCTTCTATGTTTTTATGGCCCAGCAGATCTGTTACAATTTCACCAAACTTTTTATTTGACAATAGGCCGTATTGAGAAAGCACCAGCCCCGACAAATCGAACCAGTCGAGACCAAAAGCAATATCTCGTATTTCCTGCCAGCTTTTACCAAAAGCGTAAAGGGCGGCAATAAAAGCTCCAATACTCGTACCGCTAACCATTGAGACAGGAATTTGCAGTTCAGCCAATGCCCTGAGGACTCCTATATGAGCTGCACCCAAAACTGCTCCACCACCAAGAGCCAGACCTGTTTTTTTCATGCTGATACCGATAAATTATTTTTGACTGACCATCTCAACAATGAAACAACAATACAGCAATTAATGGAAATAAGTGATAAGGTGCTTGAGAATGCTTAATTTAACCCTGCTGTAAGGAGGGTATCTCAAATCGGGATCGGGATAAAAAGATCGTTTCAGAACACTCCGCTGAAAAGAAAATGTGTTAAACCCTGCTCTGCCATGGTAGGTTCCGAATCCACTATTACCGATACCTCCAAAAGGCAGCATGTGACAAGATGCTTGAAAAAGCATATCGTTAATACATACTCCCCCGGTTTTAGATTGTCGCACTACCCGTTGCTGAACCTTCGGGTCCGATGAAAAAAGATAGAGTGCGAGCGGATTATCCCCTTTGCCGATAATATCAAGCGCTTCTCTTATATCCCCGTATGAAATTACCGGCAATAAGGGGCCGAAAATTTCTGACTGCATAATTTTATCTTCTGGTCTCACTCCTTGAAGAATCGTCGGAGGAATATATTGCTCATGCTGGTCTGTGGTATTGCCTCCTGAAGGAATAGAATCGACAAGAAGTTTTTCGAGTCGACGAAAATGATGCTCATTAATAATTCGCGGATAATCCGGACTTTTTTTTGGATCATCACCATAAAAGTGTGCGATCGCTTCCCTCATATTGCGGAGCAGTTCATCCTCCGCATGTTTATGCACCAGCACATAATCTGGTGATATGCAGGTCTGTCCTCCATTTAAAAACTTGGCCCACACAATTCGGCGTGCTGCAACGTTGAGATCAACATTTTCTTCTACTATACAGGGACATTTTCCCCCTAGTTCAAGCGTCAATGGAGTGAGATGCTTTGCTGCCGCATACATGACCTCCCTGCCGATTTTCTGGCTCCCTGTAAAAAATAGATAGTCAAAGCGCTCTTCAAGAAGTTTTTTGCTTATTTCAACACCCCCTTCTACCACGCATATTGCCCGCTGGTCAAGGTAGCGTCTCAGTCCGTCTGCAATAAGTTTTGAGGTATTCGGAGCAAGTTCCGAGGGTTTGACAACAGCACAGTTACCGGCTGCAAGTGCACTGATGAGTGGTGCAAGACAAAGGTTTACTGGGTAGTTCCATGCACCGATTATACAAACAACGCCATAGGGTTCCCGGGTATAATAACCTCGTCCAGGCTTGTAAATCAATGGGATGCTGACCCGTTGAGGTTTCATCCACGATTTAAGATGTTTTAGAGTATGACGGATTTCGCCGCAAAGATATCCTGTTTCAGTTAAAAGCGTCTCTGCTGCGGATTTTCTGAAATCGGCATACACCGCATCAGCGATATCCTTTTCACATTCGATGAGAAAAGACTTGAGCGCATGCAACTGTGAACTTCGCCAGAAAAAATCGTGAGTTATACCTCGGTCAAATGTCTCTCGCAATAACGCCACATCAGGGATGGCCTGATTTTTTTGCATAAGAGGATAATATGAAAAGCAGTCTGGAAAGGGTCATTTCAATTCAATGTAACGAATTTACGAGTTTAGCGTAACCAGCCGTTTTGCAAGTCACATTCCGCTTAGGTACATTGCCAAATAATACAAGACCTTGATAAACTTTATCCCGTGGTATAATGGAATGGATGATGCAGCCGGAAACATGGATTGCTCTTGCAACCTTGACGGCTCTTGAAATCGTTCTAGGCATCGATAACATTATTTTTCTTTCAATTATCGTCGGTCGGTTGCCAAAAAAGAAACAGCCTAAGGGAAGGATTATCGGTTTGGGACTCGCCATGATGACAAGAATTGCCCTTTTACTCTCGATAACATGGGTTATGGGGCTGAAAGAGACTCTCCTGACGGTTTTTGATCACCATATTTCAGGCCGTGATCTGATCCTGATTTCCGGAGGGCTTTTTTTGATTGCAAAAAGCACTCAGGAAATTCACCAGAGTCTTGAAGGAATAGAGCAGAAAATGGCCAAAAACTCAACAACGAGTTTTGCATTGACCATGTTACAGATTGCTGTGCTCGATATCGTCTTTTCACTGGACTCTGTTATTACGGCTGTCGGACTTGCGAAACAAGTCCAAGTGATGATTATAGCTATTATCATCGCGATTTTTATTATGATGCTTGCGGCCAAAACAATCAGTGACTTTGTTGATGATCACCCGACCATTAAAATGCTTGCCTTAAGTTTTCTTATTCTCGTTGGAGTCACCCTGCTGGCAGAAAGTACAGGGTTTGAAATTCCAAGAGGGTATATTTATTTTGCCATGGCATTTTCGGTATCTGTTGAGGTCCTGAACATACGTCTGCGTGCAAAAACAGCTACACCCCTGCAACTGCATAATACTTTGCCCCAGGATGAAGAAAATACCTGAAGATCCACCCTGCCTGTTTTTTTTAAACAATTATCTCATATCATCGCACTTGTAGAGTCCACAAAACGATACGAGTTGTTGAGAGGGTTTTTGTATCTTATAAGTAATAATAAGGCGACCAGCACAAGATCAACCCCAACCAGGAACGATCGTTTATGGCAATACCTTCAAAACTTACACCTGAAGAACTTTACAGAATCTGTAACCCTCTGGAATTCAGCTTCAACACGACTGCCGAACTTGACGGACCCGTTAAAACCACTGGTCAAGAGAGAGCATTTGAAGCAATTACCTTCAGTATGGGAATTAAACAGAACGGATTCAACCTTTTTGCACTTGGACCGAATGGTACAGGCAAACAAAGTGCAATTATGCACTTTCTCAGCGATATAACACCGGGTGCACCTGTTCCTTCTGACTGGTGCTATGTCAATAACTTTGACAAACCTCGCCATCCAAAGGCCTTGAGACTCCCTGCAGGAAAGGCATGTTCGCTTTCCAGCAATATGGAACACCTTCTTGAGGTGCTGTTTACAGTAATTCCTGCGGCATTCAGCAGTGACGAATATCAGGCTCAGGAAAAGGATATCCGTGAAAAATTTCAGGAACAGCAGGCAGAAGCCATAGGTGAACTGGAAAAAAACGCAACTGAACACCATGTAGCGCTCATAAGAACCCCTGCCGGGTTTGCTTTTGCTCCTGAAAAAGATGGAGAAGTCCTGAAACCGGAAGAGTTCATGATGCTGAAAAAAGAAGAACGTGAGTCGATTGAGGAGAAAATCGTTGAACTTAAAACAGCGATGCAGTCCATTATGGCACAGATCCCTAAATGGCAACGAGAAACCCAAGAAAAAATTAAGGATCTTAACCGCAACATTGCCAGTTTTGCGGTCAAACCGCTTATGGCAGAGGTCAGAAAAAATTTTGAAACACTTGAAGAGGTCGTCTTATATCTTGAAACCGTAGAAACAGACCTCATAGAGAATTTTGCCCAGTTCCTTGAAAAAGAATCTGATCCAAGAGAGTTGATTCCAGGAATATTTTCGGGAAAATTTTTACAGAAAGGGCCTGCGTTTAACCGATATCGGGTTAACGTTATTGTTGACAACAGCAACACCAAAGGGGCACCGATCGTCTATGAAGATAAACCGGCATGTCACAATCTTGTTGGTGATATTGAACACATTGCTCAAATGGGTACACTGGTCACTGACTTTACCCTTATCAAGCATGGAGCTCTTCACAGGGCAAACGGAGGATATCTTCTCATTGATGCCAGAAGACTTCTGGCCGAGCCGTTTGCTTATGAAGCTTTAAAAAAAGCTCTCAGGACTCGTCAAATCCGTATTGAATCTCTTGCCCAGCTCTATAGCCTTGTTAGCACAGTATCTCTTGAACCCGAAGCAATACCCCTTGATGTGAAGGTAATTCTGCTTGGAGAACGCCACCTTTACTACCTCCTCAGCGTTTACGACCCTGACTTTACAGAGCTTTTCAAGGTTGCTGCAGATTTCGAAGATGAACTGTCTGGTGATTTTGACGGAAAGCTTACCTACGCCCGCATTATAAGCTCAATTGTAGAAAAGGATAACCTGCATCATTTTGACAGAAGCGCTGTAGCACGGGTAGTTGAACAAGGTAGCAGGCTTGCCGGGGATGCAACAAAACTGACTGCTCACATTCAAAGCATTTGCGATCTGGTGCATGAGTCCGATTATTATGCCACTGCTGCATCAAGGGAGATCGTTCTGGCAGATGACGTGCAACACGCTATTGATGCAAAAATCTTTCGATCATCCAGAATCAGCGAAAAAATCAGAGAGGCAACTCTGAGAAACTCCATTCTCATTGATACGGAGTCCGAAACCATTGGCCAGATAAACGGGCTTGCAATTTATTCTCTTGCCGGACAGAGCTTTGGACATCCCGCCAGAATTACAGCGAGAGTGCGTCTCGGAAAAGGTGACGTCATTGATATCGAACGTGAAGTTGAATTGGGTGGGCCTATCCACTCAAAAGGTGTGATGATTCTTTCAGGATATCTTGGCGCACGTTTTGGTATTCAACAACCGCTGTCGCTGTCGGCATCACTTGTTTTTGAGCAGTCATACAGCGGTGTAGAAGGCGACAGCGCTTCTTCTGCCGAATTGTATGCTTTGCTCTCTGCCATATCAGGTGCTCCAATCAGGCAATGGTTTGCTGTTACCGGTTCAGTGAACCAGAATGGTGAAGTACAGGCAATAGGCGGAGTAAACGAAAAAATCGAAGGTTATTTTGATCTTTGCAAAGCGAGGGGTTTGACAGGAAAACAAGGTGTTCTGATACCGATATCGAATACAGTAAATCTTATGCTCCGCAACGATGTTGTTGCAGCTGTCAGACAAGGTCTCTTTTCTATTTTCCCGGTATCGGTTGTGGATGAGGGAATTGAGATTCTAACAGGCATACCTGCCGGAGAACTTGATAAAACCGGGAAGTACCCGCCCAACACTATAAACGGGATGGCAGTTGCACGACTGACAGAAATGGCGGAAAAACTGAAAATATTCAATGCATCTTCCGATGATAACTAAGAGCAACATTATTCGTCATATCGCTGTTGCTCTTGACTGTTCACCGCACAGCATGGCCTCGCTGACGGCTGCGGCGGAAATTGCCAGGCTAATGCACGCTGATCTTACCGGTATTTTTGTTGAAGATATCAATCTACTCCGAATGGCTGAACTTCCCTTTTGCCATGAAATCCGTATGTACACGACTGAGCCTGAGAAAATTGACTCTTCGCAACTTGAGCGATCCCTTAAATTACAGGCAAGAGCCGCACATGAAGCTTTGCAGCGTATCGCTGAAAAGTTTATGCTAAAACACTCATTCAGGATATGTCGGGGTATGGTTCCAGCAGAAGTGATTCTTGCAGCTGTAGATGCGGATCTTCTTGTTCTGGGGCGCAGTGGAAGGTCGCCGACCTGCCGAAAAGGATTGGGGTCGACAGCGAAAAAAGCTCTTACTGAAGGGAAAAAACCTGTCTTACTTATTCGACCTGGCTTTTCGGTAAAAAAGTGGCCGTTATTAGTACTTTATGATGGCTCTGATGGCTCCAAAAAAGCCCTTACTATTGCTCTTGATCTGGCACATCCGGGTATTACACTAAACGTGCTTATACTTGGTGAAACCCACGAAGAGGGTATGATGATGGAACTTAAATTGTCGGAAACGATAATTCCTCCATTGCACAGCATTATTTTTTATCATCAGCTCCCTCTGAACAACCTGAAAACACTATCACGCGCAATCCGTCTGGTTGATTCCGGTCTGCTTGTATTGAGCGAAAATATGAATATCTCGAGGGAGGCGGTACATAAACTGATTGATGAGATAGACTATCCTGTGCTTCTGGTGTGAGAGGAGCATTTCAGGAAAGTGTCATCCGTTCGATGAGGATGGCCGCTGAAACTGAGGCATTCAGTGATTCAACCCGAACTTTCTGGCCCTGATGTGGTATTCTGACAAGCAGATCGCTTAACCCTTTTACCGTCTCATGTACACCGTTCGCTTCGTTTCCGATTACCAGTATCTGTTTTTTTGGCCAGATGCTGATATCTCTGAAATCTTGTCCATCAAGAGATGCGGAAATAACGGAATAACCAATTTTCTGAAGCCTTCGGAGTTCATCAGCAAGGTGCTCAACACTGTAATGGCGGATACCATATATGCTCCCTGCACATGAGCGAACCGCTTTTGCATTATACCTGTCGGCAGTAGCCGAACTGCAGATCAATGCATCAGCACCGAACCAGACCGCTGTTCTGAGTATAGTGCCCACATTACCGGGGTCCTGGACATCATCGAGAGCAACAATAAATGATTTTCCGAGAGTTTCGATATAAGGCTCGGCGTTTTGTTCAATCAATTTCTGCTGGCGAAAAACTCCGAAAATTCCTTGCGGTGTCGATGTGCCGGAAAGCTGGGAACAATCACGGTCACTGATTGAAAAAAGCTTTTCCTTATGCTGCAACAGAAAACAATCACTTTCCGCATCTCCCTCCCTGAACATCAGTGCAACAAGCATTCCTTCATCAGGGAGGTTAAGAGCGAGTTCTCTGACTGTACGCAGGCCTTCAGCAAGAAAAAGCCCTTCTGAATCCCTTACCTTTTTTTGATGGAGTTTAATAAACTGCTTGAGCTTTGCCTTGCTTAACGAAGGGACTTCAAGCGGCTTCATGAGTTCTTTCCCTGTTTATTGAGCTTTGAAAACACTGCTTTCGGGTCGTGGGAGAAATCAGCAGGCATGGGGCCTGTTCCCCGAGAAAGTCCTTCCTGATCGAGTTCAACAGAAAAGCCTTTATCCGACGCCTCTGATTCCTCATCTGAGACATTCATGCATCTCCGGATATACTCATCGAAACTATCTCTGTCCATTGAATGGCCATCAAGGATACACTGCTGTTCCCTGTTAGTCTCAACAGAATCCAGTTCACTATTAGCCATGAGTGCGATCTGAAGTATTATCTCCTCTCTTGAAATTCTGCCAAACCCCGCTTTTGCTAGAAGCCGCTCGAATGAGGTCTCATCAATTTTTTGAATCATCTTCTGCAACTCATCAAGCCCACCGTACATTTCTGCATGCACTCTGATTGCTTCTTCTATTGAAGTCAACACAGGTGGTTTCTGGATATCCGGTTTTAACACATGGGGTTCCTTATCGGAGAATTTTTGAGAGTTGCCTTTTCCATGACTGAAAGCGTTTGCACCAAGAAACTCCTCGTCAACAGTATACTCCTTAAGACGATCCTGCATGATATGGTTACTCTTTTGTTTTGCGCGACGCACGGAAACAGAGTCAATATCAGGGCGCTCACTAAAAAGCAGTCTTACAACAAAAAGAATTCCTGTAAGGGCTGCCGCGATTATGAAACACAAAAGAATCAGCTCAAGTTTCAAGCCAAATAGCGACACAACAACGATTTCCGCTGCAATAAGTCCTAAAAAAAGAACAAGCAAAAGTTTCAAGAATAAACGTTCATTCATTGTTTCAGGTCTTCGTGTTATATGGTTATGATGAAGAATTGCAACCAGGACGAAACTTTTGAGATATCAAATTTGATGCTTCTTCCCCTTCGTGCTCCATTCACAGAATTTACGTGTTCTTAGTGAAATATAGCAGACGGATTTACAGAGAGCTCTTATCTACTCAAAACCGACCTGTCACTGAGTTTCCACAGCCAGTTACTTTGTTACCCTGGCATTGGTCACGCAGGCATGATTGCCTCGTTAATTATACCTTCAAGATTATTAATCATATAAAAAGGAATATTGACAAGCTTGAACGTTTTCGCCTGCATGTTCACTTTTGCTGTGAGTTCATGAATAGAGGGTTTTGAAGAACTGATTCGGATGGCGAGATCTGCTTGTTTTTTTATGACATAGGAGTGCAGCGATTTTATGGTACCTCTAATGCCTGATTTCACTTCGACTGGAAATATCCTGTTTCCGATCTCGTATAAAAATTCAATTTATGTGCCGCTTTTATGCGAATACTACATTAAAGTCATCGATTTCCAGGTATAACATTTTAATACCAGCCTTAAGGAACAGTTTCTCTTTGCAGTTGTTGTTGCTTCGTTTAGGCTCCACTTCAACTGCATGAACTAAAAGATGCTCTTACGTATTCAGAATTTCTGATAGATTATCATAGTTTAGAAACACTAAAGGATTTGAATTACCCTGAAAATAATGAACTCTAGAACGCTTGGAATGCAGGAAAAAAATATTGAACTGATTGCACCTGCCGGTGACATGACCTCTTTGAGAACTGCACTGAAGGCTGGCGCTGATGCTGTTTATTTTGGAGCCGAAGGCTATAACATGCGTGCAGGAAGCAGTAACTTTACCGTTGAAGACTTTCCTAGACTTCATGCCCTCTGCAAGGAGTTCAATGCCAAAGGGTATATCGCATTAAATACTATTGTATATGACGGCGAACTTAAAAAAATGACAGCGACCGTTTTAGCTGCTAAAACTGCAGGTTTTGATGCTGTAATATGCTCGGACATGGCAGTTATAGAGGCTTGCCGCAAAGCAGCTATGCCGTTTCATATTTCAACACAGGCTTCAGTAAGCAACTATAGTGCGGTAAAATTTTATGCCGGACTAGGAGCAAAAATGATAGTGCTGGCCCGGGAGCTCACCCTTGAACAAGTTCGCCATATTACAGGAAAAATAGCTTCCGAGCAGCTTGACGTGCAGATTGAATGTTTTGTTCACGGTGCGATGTGCGTTGCTGTTTCAGGCCGATGCTTTATGTCTCAGGAGCTTTTTGGCCGATCGGCTAACCGCGGACAGTGCGTTCAGCCTTGCCGCAGACAGTATATTATTACTGACCCGGAAGAGAATGAAGAACTTGAGATTGGTACTGATTATGTGATGAGCCCTAAAGATCTCTGCAGTATCGAATTTCTGGATGTCCTCATGGATGCAGGAATCAATGCGTTCAAGATTGAAGGAAGAAGTCGCAGTCCTGAATATGTCCATATTGTCACCACGGCTTACCGTAAGGCCATTGACTTTTGCAAAAACCACCGTAACGATAGAGAATTCAGAACAGCATTTAACCGATTGACCGCTCAACTTAAACAGGAGCTTGCCCTTGTTTATAACCGTGGGTTTTCGGAAGGGTTTTATTTTGGAAAACCTTTTGAAGCATGGACCAGAGAATACGGCTCATTAGCTGAAGAAAAAAAAATCTATATCGGCGATGTGAAAAAGTATTACCCGAAAGCCGGGATTGCTGAAATCCTTATATTCGCCCGTGGCCTGAAAAGTAACGAGAAACTCTCTATACTTGGACCAAAAACCGGAGTAGTAACCGTGATAGCTGAAACTTTTTATACAAACGATCTGCCTGCAAGAGATGCCGTTAAAGGTAACAGTGTTACCGTTAAATGTTCTAAAGTCAGAAAAAACGACAAGGTCTACGTTCTTGAAAAAAGACCCTGAACAAAAACCGTAGATCTACCCCTTCTGTTTTGTGCTAACAGAAAGGTTTTGTGTACCTTTCAACAAAAGGCATCCTCGCTTTTGTAAACGAACTCTATTCTTCAAAACCAACGGGAAAGGAGTGTGACGGGATGATATACAAAGTCATTTCAAAAGCAGAGTTCAAAAGGTTTATTGATACCCTGGTCCTGAATAATCCCTCTTTCGGGCCTCGGCAGGTTGACTCTGACATCCGTGGAGATGCAGTTTACCATTTTTTACCAGTAACATCGTTTGATGATATTGCCTTCGACTATACAGCGACAGCATCATCGGCCAAACATTTTTTTCTCCCGTTTCGAGAGGAGTTGTCACGTTTTGCCTTTCATGGTCAAGATTGGAATCAGCATATAAACTACGATACCAACCCCATTGTTCTCATCGGACTGAGACCCTGTGACATAAGCGCATTAAACATTCTTGATGATGTTCTTTTAAACGGCCACTTCCCTTCACCGTATTATCTCGGAAAACGCAAAAATACCTTTGTGATCGGTATGGACCATTTACCGCGTCCAGACTGCTTTTGTAAGTCAATGAATCATCACTCTGTCCAAACTGGCTTTAATCTTTTTTGTTCTGATATTGGTGAGGAGTACTATTTGTCAATTAACTCGTCAAAAGCTTTCAACTTTCTCAAAGAGTTCAATACCCGAGACCCTCATGACGAAGACAACTGCCGTCTTGTGGAGCGGCGTAAACTTATTTCAAACAGTTTTCTCTCGGAAGTTGATGTAACCGCACTTCCGAGCATTCTCGACATTGAGTTCGACTCCCCCGTCTGGGAAAAATGGGGTAACAAATGTCTTAGTTGCGGCACTTGCGCGATGGTATGTCCAACGTGCTATTGTTACTCAGTCGAGGAATCATTTGCTATTGATCTGAACGGTGCAACCCGGCAGAAAAGACTCTATTCCTGTAACCTCGTTGATTTTGCTGTTGTTGCAGGTGGACATAATTTCCGTCCAAAAAATGGTGACCGACTGAAATACCGGTATTATCATCAGCACCGTGGATTTGCTGAAAATGCCAATCAGCAGATTTGCGTAGGATGCAACCGTTGTGGAAGAGCATGTCTTGCCGGAATCAATCCCAAAGATGTCATAAACGATCTCAGAATGGAGAAGGAATCATGCCTGACAAACGTTTCGTTATCCCCCGGCAGGACATAAACCGGGAGGCTTTTGCCGCTTCTATACCGGATTTCAACCGTCGGTCGGAGATTATGAAAACCGACATGGGATATAAATGCTCCATCACCAATATAGTCCGCCTTACTGAACAGGAAAAGCTTTTTCAGCTTCATATTCTTGAGTCTCGGGAACGCGAAATTTTCAGGTTCAGGCCCGGTCAGTTTCTTATGCTGGAACTTCCGGGTTATGGAGAGGTACCTATCTCGATTTCAAGCTCGTGCAGCAACCATGAGTTTCTGGAACTTTGCATCCGTAAAGCAGGTCACGTAACTTCTGCCCTTTTTAATGTTGAAAAGGGTGCTTATGTCGCCGTAAGAGGCCCTTTCGGATCGTCATTTCCTATGGATGAAATGTCCGGCAACAACATCCTTTTAATTGCCGGTGGACTTGGTATGGCACCGTTACGCTCACCCCTTTCGTGGATCAACGAGCACAGGGAGCGATTTGAAAATGTTGATGTGCTCTACGGAGTTAAAGAACCATCGCAGCTGCTCTTTACCTATCAGTTTGATGAATGGGAAATGATCAACCATATCAGGCTGCATACCATTGTTGAGCACGGAACAGCTGAATGGAACAGCAGAACAGGGATGATTACTGACCTCTTCAATGATATTACAATCAATCCTGCAACTACCTATGCTATTGTCTGCGGGCCTCCTGTCATGTTCAAGGTAGTATGCAGTTATCTCGATAAGCTCGGCATTCCTATGAACAGGATGTTTGTATCTTTGGAACGAAGGATGCACTGCGGTATGGGCAAATGCTGCCGCTGTATGGTTGGATCAACTTTTACCTGTGTTGATGGCCCGGTTTTCGATTACTGGTCGGTCATGAATCTCAAGGAAGCAATCTAGGACCATCCATATGAGGCATCAGGGATTTACCTTTAAAAAGCTGAAATTCGCTTCGTTTGAGTTTACCTGCTGTGAGGGTTGTCAGCTACAGCTTGCGAACAGAGAATCAACGCTTATAAACTTTCTTGAGCTGCTCGACATTAGAAATTTCAGGGAGCTCTCTTCTGAGCAACACAACAATTTCGATATTGTATTTATTGAAGGATGCATAAGCAGGCATGATGAGGTGGATCGGCTTATAAAGATACGACGTCAGGCGACAACCCTTATTGCTTTTGGCACGTGCGCCTGTTTTGGAGGTGTAAACAGCATGAAAAACAAATTTTCGATAGAGGAGGTTGTTGCTGAAGTTTATCCGGATATGGTTGTGGAGACCCTGCCAGTCAAAAAGATCAGCGATGTTGTTACGGTTGATATATCAATACCTGGATGCCCCGTCAGCAAAGAAGAGGTGGAGCGTATTGTGGTCAGCCTGGTTACCGGGTCACAGGTGACGCTACCGAAGTACCCTGTATGCGTTGAATGCAAGGCGCAGCTTAATACCTGCCTGTTCGAGCTTGGAGAAATCTGCCTTGGACCAATCACACGCGGTGGTTGCAATGCAGTATGTACAACAGGAAAAACTCCCTGCCTTGGATGCCGTGGACCTTCAGAGGAGATCAACATGCCTGCTTTTTTGGAACTGGTCAATGAAAGAAAACTCAACCTTGAAGACCTTAGGGAAAAAATCACATTTTATAACGCCTTTGAAGGATTTATAAACTATGAAGCTTGACTATGCCATAGATATCCATCATTTGACCAGAGTTGAAGGGCACGCCAACATAGTCATAACCGTGAAGGATGGCCAGCTTGTCGATGCTCAATGGGCAATTGTTGAAACACCAAGGTTTTTTGAGGTGATGGTGAAAGGAATGAGCACCGAAAGGGTCCCTTTTTTAACATCAAGAATCTGCGGAATCTGCTCGATATCACATGCACTAGCAAGCATAAGGGCTCTGGAAAGGGCAATGAACATCACTGTTCCAAGAGCAGCAGAACAGATACGGCTACTTGCCATGCATGGAGAAACCCTTCAAAGCCATGCTCTTCACCTCTTTTTTCTTGTTGCACCGGATTTTGCCAATACGTCAAGCATTTTACCACTGATTCATTCTCACCCGGATATTGTGAGGGCAGGCCTGCAGCTCAAGGAGCTTGGGAATGAAATAAGTACGGTTACAACCGGTCGATGCACTCATCCAGTCAGCCTTGTAGTTGGAGGGATCAGCAAAGCTCCGGACAAGGTACAGTTACAAAAGCTTCTTACCAGGATCCGTGACACAAAACCGGCAATTGAAAGTGCATGTACTTTTTTCCGCTCTTGTAAGCTGCCTGCTTTTATCCGTGAAACTGAATTTATTTCTCTGTATAACGGTTCAAGCTACCCGTCAATCGGTGGACAGCTTATGTCGTCAGAGGGCTTTAATCGGGATGAGAATGAGTATCTTTCGATGACGAATGAGTATACCAAAGAATTTTCCACCTCGAAGTTTACCCGGCTCAGTCGTGAATCTTCAGTCGCGGGTGCTCTGGCACGATTTAACAACAACCACAATCTGCTTCATCCGAAAGCAAAAGAGGTTGCTGAAAGCTTTGGACTCCGACCTGTTTGTCATAATCCGTTCATGAACAATATCGCTCAGCTTGTTGAGTGTGCTCATATTCTTGAAGATGCTGAGGCATTAACCAGCGTATTGCTCGATATGGAGCTGCGGGAGTTAAAAACCAGTTATACACCGAGAGCCGGTTCGGCAACCGGAGCCGTTGAAGCTCCTCGTGGAATTCTGTACCACCATATTGAGACCGATAATGAGGGCAAAGTGATTCAAGCGAACTGTATTATTCCGACAACACAGAATAACGCCAACATTCATTACGATTTGCGTGCAATTGCCGAACAAGCGTTAGGGGAAGGAAAAAATGACGCTGAGATAAAGAGGCTTTGTGTAATGCTGGTGCGATCCTACGATCCTTGTATTTCATGCTCGGTACATTAAAGCGGATAAGGACAAGACGCCGAGGAAAGCTCTTGCCATGCTTTCCTCGGGTTATTAACTTTGATTAGAGAATTTCGACAAGTTCAATTTCGAAAGTGAGTTCCTGGCCGGCAAGTGGATGATTGGCATCAAGCGTTACAGCAGTATCGCTCATATCGACAACCATTACAATTGCCTGCTGGTCGTCAGCAAGTCCGACCTGAAGCTGTTGACCAATTTCAAGTTCCATATCAGCGGGAAACCGCTCGCGGTCCACTTCGGTTACAAGATCTTCGCTATGCAGACCATACGCCTCTTCTGCAGGAATAACAGTAATTTTGATATCTCCAAGGGCCATATCAAGAACAGCAATATCAAATCCCGGGATAACCTGCCCGCCACCGATTGTAAACTCTAACGGTTCACGGTCAGCTGACGTATCGAATACGGTACCGTCATCAAGTGTGCCTGTATAATGAACTTTTACTGTATCCCCCTGTTTGGCTTGAGCCATGCTTTCCTCCTTTTTAAACTTATCAAAACAATGAGCTGCTGAAACCTGTACCTTTATGTTTTTTTTCTTTGACAGTATAGGCAACGTTCAGAATAAGCAGCGAAGCTATTGAAAAAACTTTAAAAATCACATTTTTTTTATTCTTTTCCGGGCAGTTTGCCCTGCTCCATATCCATAGTTACTTTCGGTAACCAGCCAGGATATTTGCTTTTAATGAACTCAATCAATTGTTCACGTACGAAACAGCGCAATTCCCAGAGATCAGAGGAGTTCACCGCACTCACCAATGCCCGAAGTTCAACAGACCTTTCTGTAATATTGCTTACCTGCATTTTAACAACTCGCCTGTCCCACAGTGGAGTGGAAGAAACAATCCTCTGCAGCTCATTGCGAAGAGTTTCGGGTTGCATAGCATAATCGAGATAAAAAAAAACTGTACCCAGAAGTTCTGATGATGTACGCGTCCAGTTCTGAAAAGGACGATCAATAAACCAGGTAATGGGTACAATAAGGCGACGCTGATCCCAGAGTTGAACTACTACATAGGTCAGAGATATTTCCTCAATCCTCCCCCATTCATTTTCAAGCACCACGACATCATCAATACTTATGGGCTGAGTGATTGCTATCTGAATCCCCGCTATCAGGGTTGTAAGGCTTTTCTGTGCTGCAAAACCAAGGATCACACCGGCAATTCCAGCTGAAGCAAGAATACTCAAGCCAACCTGTCGAACAGTATCAAAGGTCATAAGTACCCCTGATATGGCAACAAGAACAAGAATAACGTTTAGAATCTTTCGAGCAAGACTGACATGGGTGGCAATTTTTCTTGCTGATTCGTTTTCCCTGACTTTTGAAGCATAGTGTTGTAGAATAAACTGCTCAAACAACAGAAAAAGCCGCATTATGAACCATGTTGCTCCGATAATGGCAATGATAAGCAGCGAGTGGTTGAAGAGGTCCCGAGTATCTGGAGTAAGCGGTAGATAATGAAGAAGCAAGGGCAACGCAATGAGAGAAACAAGCAACCTGAAAGGCCAAACCATCAGTTCATAGTGAACATAGATCTCCCTGATTGAGGATCGGATGATTTTTATAACAATCTTGAAGAGCGAATTTGCAACGATATAAAATACGATGGTTGACAAAAATATTACCACCGGTATCAGGTAAATCCCCTGTAGATTGTTCCAATATCTTACGATTGTCTCCATACGTATACAGCAATAATCTGGCAATAATGAAGCCCCGAACATAATTGAACGGGGCTTCTGCATATTCTATCCCTTCATTCTGCCAAATTCACTTCGTGAGCGGCTGACGCAATCCTCAATAGCCATACCACCAAAATAGTTACCGGTCAAAAGCAGATTTTTTTCCTTTTTCAGCATTGCATCAGTTTTTGCCAGCCATTCATGATGACCAAGTTGCAACGTTGGAACTGTGTTGATTTTTGAAATGGTATGCTCAACCTTCGCCATTGTAATTCCTAATACCTCGGTTATCCTGTTTTTCTTGGTCTTTTCATCCAGTCCAGGCTTGAAGTGAAATACAAAGCCACGATAATTGTCGTCAGGAACAGTATCACGAGAAACAACCGAAAAAAACACATCGTCAGGTGAAATAAGAGCAGCAACAGGTTTCATCGAAATATTTTCCTTGCGAACAATGACACCGAGTGAGTCGACATCGGCCGCCTTAAGAATACCAAGATGGTTAGCTACATCAGGCTTAATACCCTTTAAAAGCTGAGAGGAAACCGACGATGGAGTTGCAAGTACTAGAGTTTTTGCTGAATACTCGCCACCCTCTGGCGTACGGATTTCATACAAGCCATCGACGTATTGTATTGAGTTGACATTCTGGTTGGTAAACACGTTGAGGCCGCTTCTTCCTGAAATCGCCTGTGCAACACTCTGCAAACCATTCTTAAACGTATAATTCTTCAGGACATCTTTTCTTTTCGCTCTGCTTTTAAACATCATGTCTGCTGGAAAATCATCTGTTCGCTGAGAAGGTACGGCATTGAAAAAATGGCTGAGTACCTCGCGATAGTTTCGTTCCCCTACTATTTTCGAGTAATAGGACTTGACACTTTGACTATCTTTCTTCAGCGTAAAAAGGTTCGGGATTGATACAAGCAGTTCGGGAATATTGAGCTGGGAAACAATCGATTTGATTTGTCCATCTTTAAACAGCGTGAACGGTACCTTTGCCCGTGGAATGATGTTTGACTTCATACCGCAAGTCTCAACGATCTCCAGAAGGTTCTGATACGAACTGTAACAGGTGTGTGCTCCCATTTCCAGCCAGAATTTTTTACCGTTTGCACTGTAGTGCGGAGATGCAAAGGAACCGCCGATAGTATCGTTTTTTTCAAGGATCGTGGTTTTCATACCGGCCTGAACACAATAAAAAGCAAGGCTAAGCCCGCTAATACCCCCACCGACAACTACAACATCGTTTTGCATCATAACCTGAAAAATATTTTCGGTAATACGTTCAAAAAAACAAGAGAGCCAGGTTGAAGAGAAAATTCGAAATCCCCCCCTGAACAATCAAAAACTTCTGGCTCAATTTAGCGAAATCAGTCAAGAACCCCACTTAAAAAAGTTAACCTGAGTTACCTCATTTCTGACCGGCTTTTTGATCGTCAAGATAGTTCTGGGAATAACGAACATAGTTTTCGGGCGACTCTTCAATATTGCGTCGCTCATCATCAGTTATGGGCCTCATTACCTTTGCAGGTACTCCGGCAACCAGCATCCCTGAAGGTACTGTAAATCCCTGTCTGACCAGTGAGCCCGCTGCAACAATTGAATATGACTCGACAACACAGTCGTCAAGAAGTACCGCTCCCATACCAATCAGAACATAGTCCTTGACGGTGCAGGCATGCAATACGGCTCCATGACCGATAGTTACACAGTTTCCTATGGTTAGCGGGCCGGTGTCATGCGTTACATGCAGGGTTGCATTATCCTGCACACTTGTTTTCTCACCGATACGGATGGGACATACGTCACCCCGGACAACTGCATTGAACCATACGCTTGAATATGCGCCAATATGCACGTCGCCAATAACAAACGTACCGTCAGTCATAAAAACAGTTTCATGCAGCTGCGGCCAGACTCCCTTGTAAGGCATCACTTTTCCCATACAATTATGGTTTATTCAGGTTTAATAAATATTCTTTGATTGCTGTAATATCTTTTTATAAGGTTATGCTCAGCAGAATCAAAGCAATTTGATGAACTTTGAATCATAAGATCATAAAATATTTTTTTATAATCGCTGGATTCTTTAAATTGCACTCATAAAGCAGTCAACACTATAAAAACAAATTACCATGAGCAATATATCAGGTGTTTTTACCAACTGGGGAGAGGCTTACGGGAGATTTGTTGAAGTTTTTATTGACGGTCACTGGTGGGTTGTAGGCGACTCTCTTGAGAACATTGGAAAAACAACGAAACGCCTTCTTGTTAATGCCTATCCTTTTCTGTATGGCGGAAGTTCATTATCGGGCTTAAGAGGTTCTTCACCTAAGGTTTCCGGTTATGCCAAGCCAGGTAAAGACATCGAAAAACGTTTCAAGGATTAAGTTCATAGAATTCTATACTATTGCCTGACATTGTCATGGCGGTGTTAGTTATAAAAACGAGGCTTTATGCCTCGTTTTTTATTTGCTGGATTTTTGGAGTTACCATACAATATTTTCTATAAATTGTGTTTTAGCGTAACTGGCTGAATGTGTGATACAGAACCCCGCCAAGCTACCCGAACATTACCTTTTCAGAAATCGGCATGAAAGCTACTCTTAGCTGCAGCGCATTAAAAAAAATCTACAACAAACGAGAGGTTGTTAAAAGCTCATCAATTGTGGTGAGACAAGGTGAAGTTGTTGGTCTTCTCGGTCCGAACGGTGCCGGAAAGACCACTACATTTTATATGATTGTCGGTTTGGTAAGGCCTGACGGCGGTGATGTTTTTCTTGATTCTGTCAATATAACCCGCCTTCCTATGTACAAGCGGGCTCGTCTTGGAGTTGGTTATCTCCCCCAGGAAGCTTCTGTATTCCGAAATTTAACGGTTGAGGAAAACATTCTGAGTGTGCTTGAGTTTACCTCACTGTCAAAAGTTGAACGAAAGGAAAAAACAGAAAGTCTACTGGAAGATCTTAACATTTCGTCAATCCGTAAAAGCATGGGTTATGCACTTTCTGGCGGTGAACGCCGACGCACTGAAATTGCACGAGCCTTGTCGCTGAACCCAAAATTTATCCTGCTCGACGAACCATTTGCCGGAGTGGATCCAATTGCTGTTGAAGATATTCAGCAAATTGTTGAAGGACTTGCCAAACGCGATATCGGGGTACTTATTACCGATCATAACGTTCACGAAACCCTCTCCATCACTAACCATGCCTATCTGCTTTTTGATGGAAGCATTTTTATGGATGGCAGTCCTGAAGAAATTGCATCTAATCCGGAGGTTCGGAAAATGTATCTCGGTGAAAAATTTACTCTTGACAGATATTAGACCAAGTATATATATTTTATATATGAAACTTTATACTTCCGTTTAAGCGTTTTGTATAGATATGAAGCTCTTGGCCGTAGAGTTCAGATCGTAGAGTTCAGATTTTTTTTATACGGTTACATAGAACTGTAATGCTGGAATCGCATTTCACACATGAATATTCTTCTGATTTATCCCGAATTTCCAGACACCTTCTGGAGTTTTAAGCACGCACTTAAGTTTGTAAACAAGAAAGCTTCATTGCCCCCGCTTGGTCTGTTAACCGTTGCGTCGATGCTTCCTGAAGACTGGGACCGAAAGCTGGTTGATCTTAATGTTTCAGCGCTTACAGCAAAGGATATTGCATGGGCTGACATGGCATTTATAAGCGCCATGGCGGTACAGCAGGAGTCGGCTCGAAAGGTAATTGATGTTTGTAAAAAGGCCTCTTTGAAAGTAGTTGCAGGCGGGCCACTTTTTACTTCAGAACCCGAAGCATTTCCCGCGGTTGACCATTTTGTGCTGAACGAAGCCGAGCTTACCCTGCCACCGTTTCTTGAAGATATTTATAAAGGAACTCCACAAAAATTCTACCGTTCCGAGCTGTTTCCGGATATTACCCTTACCCCATCACCGCAATGGCATCTGCTCGACATTAATAAGTATGTTGCTATGGCAGTGCAGTTTTCGAGGGGTTGTCCATACCGTTGTGATTTCTGCAATGTCACGGCTCTTTTCGGGCATAAAATAAGAACGAAAAAAAGCTTGCAGATTATTCAAGAGCTTGACGGAATAAAACGTATGGGATGGCGGGACAGCATTTTTTTTGTTGACGATAATTTTATTGCGCACAAAGGTTACTTGAAAAAAGAGTTGTTGCCTCAATTGATTGCGTGGCAAAAAAATAATAAAGCCCCCACCAAATTTTTTACCGAATGCTCTATTAACCTGGCTGATGATCCTGAACTGATGGCTCTTATGGTACAAGCCGGGTTTACACAGGTTTTTATCGGCATAGAAACTCCTGATAATACTGCACTTGAGGCCTGTGGCAAGGAGCACAATACGTCCAGGGACATGCTTGGCAACATCAAAAAAATTCAGCAGGCCGGTATGGAAGTCCAAGGTGGTTTTATAGTTGGTTTTGACAGCGATACCCCATCTATTTTTCAGAAACAGATAGAATTTATCCAGAAAAGCGGAATTGTCACGGCCATGGTAGGAATCCTTCAGGCGCTTCCCGGCACAAAGCTTTACGACCGAATGCAAAAAGAGGGCCGACTGCTGCATAACTCGAGCGGTGATAATGCTGACAGCAATACCAATATTGTTCCGAAAATGGATCTTGAGGTTCTGCGCAAGGGATATACTGATATGATGACCCAGCTCTATGCGCCAAAGCAATACTATAAACGAATCAAGACCCTTCTCCGGGAGTACAGGGCACCTGAATTGAAAGGAAGTTTCCGGTTTGGTCACCTGCTTGCTTTCGCCCGCTCAACAGTGCTTCTTGGTGTGGTCGGCAGGGAACGTTTCCAGTACTGGAAAATGCTGACATGGACCTTTTTTAACCGCCAAAAGGCCTTGCCTCATGCTGTAACCCTTGCCATTTACGGGCACCATTTCCGAAAGGTCTGCAGGTTGCATTTGAAAGAAGCGAGGAAAGTGTAGCGTTTGCGATATTGGGAAATGGCCTGGTTATGCTTCAACCATAGATTTTCTGTATCTTGTTGCAGTAACCTATAGCCAGGAAACCCCAGAGAGTCTATGATTGCTGAACATTTGCTTTTTCAGTCGGATGGCGGATTTATCCGCATCCCCATATGGGGGCATATCCCGCTGAGCGGACCACTCAAAAAAATTCTTTCTCACCCTTCGTTTCTGCGACTTAAAGGCATCAGGCAATTGTCCTTTTCGCAACAGGTCTATCCTGGTGCTACTCATACGCGATTTGAGCACTCCATTGGAGTGTATCATCTCATGAAGCTGATTCTGCAGCGTATGTTAACCAGTCCTTTAGCTCTGAGCCTGCAGGATGATACGTTTAAATTTGACGATCACAACTGCAGGGTCTTGCTTTCAGCTTGCCTGCTGCATGATATCGGCCATTTTCCCCATGCTCATATCATTGAGGAGCAGATTCCCCTGTGCGAAGCTATTCCAGTATTTTCGCATCATGAAGAACTTTGCAAGCGCTTTATTTTTGAGAAAAACCAAGGTGTTCCAACGATAGCTGAAATTCTACATGATGAATGGAAAGTATCGCCTGAGTCGGTTATTAAACTCATTACCGGCAGTTCCGGAACCCGGTTCAGCAAACTTATCAGCGGGACACTTGACCCTGATAAAATGGATTATCTCATGCGGGATGCCCATCACTGCAACATTCCTTATGGGAGCATTGATATTGAAAGGCTGATTGAGTCGTTTGTACCTGACCCACAACGTGAACGGTTTGCTATAACCGAAAAAGGGATTGCTCCGCTTGAAAGTCTGCTTTTTGCAAAATATATGATGATGCGTAACGTCTACTGGCATCATACAAGCAGATCCCTTTCGGCAATGCTTCGAAGACTTCTGCAGGATATTGCCGGTGAAGGAATACTATCTCCTGATACTCTGCGCGAACTTTTTTATGGTAATGCGGATGACCGAGTACTGTACGAACTGAAAAGCCTTATTTCTGGTAATAATCATCCTGTCGGGGCACTTCTGGAAGATATCCTGATGCGCAGGGTTTACAAAAGGGCAATAACTGTACAACCTTACTTGCAGGAAACTGCGCGGGAGGACGATCGTTGGTTTACTTATAATAGTGATCAGAAGTTTCGCAGGTCAATGGAACTGAAGATTTGCGATCTCCTCAACAAACGATACCATCTCGGACTGCATGGTCATGAAGTTCTGATCGACCCTCCTTCAAAAAAAGATATTTTTGATTATGCAGATTTAAAGGAACTGAGGGTTTATCCTACACGGTCCGAACACATTCACTACAATCTTCAACTCAAATCCGAGTATATCAGGTTTGACGATTTAAATGAATCTGTTTTTCGTTCGGATTTTATTCTTGCTTTCGAGCGTTATACTAAAAAATTCCGACTGCTTTGCCGCCCTGATCTCGTGGAATGTATCGTTGAGTCGCGCGAAGAGATTATGAGTATGTTACAGCGGTAAACCTTATATTATTTAAAAAATAAACCTCATAGAACTATGGAACAGCAGGATAAATTTTACAAGGGTCTGTTTTTCGGGGCAGTACTTGGTGCAGCTGTCGGAACAATAATGGGATTGCTTTTCGCTCCCCATAAAGGAACTGAAACTCAGCAGATTATTTCAGGCAAGGTTAAACTTGCTCTTGACAAAGCAACCGATTTATACGAAAGCAATGAGCATGACAGTGCCTATAGCAATGAAGCTAAACAGCGCTCACAGGACATTATCGACACGGCTCGCGACGAAGCTAAAAAGATTCTTAATGAGGCAAACGGCATTATCAGGGAAATCAAGGGATATCCCAAAACCCAGGATAACTGATTTATGCTGACATATTTAAGCGCTGAGATGGCAAAAAGTGGCGCTCAGGGTTATGCTGTGCTTTTGTTACACGCCTTTCCTCTTTCGGCCACCATGTGGCAGTCTCAGATTGATGCTCTTGAAAAAGCCGGTATTACGGTTATAGCTCCGAATGCATACGGTATAGATGGGTCAGCAGAAAAAAAGGATTGGACTTTTACGGATTACGCTCATGAACTTTCAACGCTCCTTGAATCTCTTGGAGTGAAGAGAGTAACTGTTGTCGGCCTATCGATGGGAGGGTACCAGGCATTTGAATTCTACAGACTTTACCCTGATAAAACGGTCTCACTGGTGCTATGCGATACGAGGGCAGATGGGGATACTCCTGAAGCGAGGGCAGGGCGAGAAGAATTTATTAAGGCCGTTAAAGCTGGTGGGGCTGAAGAGGCAATACGGCGCATGATACCGAATTATTTTACGGCGGCGACATACACTAGTAAGCCTGAACTGGTTGTACTGGCCGAGAATATTATCAGAAAGCAGACGGGGAATATCATCACCGAAGCAATGCGGGCAATAATGCTGCGGTACGATGCTACCACCATTTTACCAGCCATACATTGCCCGGTTCTCGTACTGAACGGGACTAAGGATAAGCTTACCACCCCTGAAACTGCAAAAAGCATCAGCTGTCGAATTCCAGGGTCACAACTCCGATTGCTTGCAGCAGCAGGACATCTTTCGAATATGGAGAAATCCGGAGAATTTAACCGCGCACTGCTTGACCATATTGAAAAAGTCCGACTGACCTGATGTTACCATGCTTCGTAACGTATTTGATAATCAGACGCTCAGACTTTCTATCATTTCAAAAAAATTCGGAAACGAAACTCCAACCACATTGATATCGGTAATATCAATCGCTACACCTGTTGCCTGACTTGCAATGGCGAAGCTCATGGCAATTCTATGATCGTCAAAGCTGTCTATCACCACTGTGTTTGAGTGTGTGATCTTCCTACCTTTTACTATAAAACCATCGGGATACTGTTCGCAGTCAAAACCAAGGCGTTGCAGATTAACCACTAGGGCATCAATCCTGTCACTCTCTTTGGTTCTAAGTTCGGCTGCATTGTGCAACTCAAACTGTCCGGTTGCAAAGGCTGAAAGAACAGCCAGCATAGGTATTTCATCTATGACACAGGCAACCAGTTGTGGATCGCTGATCAGAAGCGAGTCGAGCCCGGCGTTGTTTTGAACAAGAATATCTCCTATTGATTCACCACCAATGATTCTCTTGTTTTCAATTGATATCCCTGCACCGGCAACATTTAGAATATCAAGAAATGCGGCTCTGGTAGGATTGAGACAGACATCCCTGATTATGATTTCTGAACCCCGAGCCAGAAGACCAAGCGCTACAATAAAACAAGCTGCGGAGGGGTCCGCAGGAATAAAAAAAGGCTTTGCAACAATACGTTTTCTGCCAGGCACAACTATAATCCGATCCAGCCCGTTAACCAAAGTCTCAAGCCCGAGCATAACTTCAGTGTGATCACGCGAAGGTACTGTTTCGATAATTCTGGTTTCACCTTCGGCATGAAGTGCGGCAAAAGCAACCAGTGACTTAACCTGAGCTGAATGTACAGGAAGCCGGTACTCGATAGGCATAAGATCTTTTGTGCCTTTTATTTTTATCGGAGCAGCTCCTGATACTGAAAGTTCAACATCAGCACCCATTAGGCGCAACGGGTCAGCAACCCTTTTCATAGGACGCTTCATCAGCGAATTATCGCCGATGAGTTCGCTTGTAAACGGTTGGGCGGCAAGAATACCGGCAAACATCCTCATGGTGCTGCCCGAATTGTTGCACATCAGCGGAGCAGATGGGGGTTGAAAGCTCCATAATCCTTGTGATTCTATGACTACTTTTCTAATCTGACGACCATATTTACCCGCCTCTGTTTCCTGTCGAAGCGCTATACCGGCAGCCTGGAGCACTCCAAGAGTTGACTGATTATCATAACCTCCGGAAAAGTTCGTGATTTCTGTGGTGCCTTCAGACAGTGCGCCAATCAGCGCGGCGCGATGGGATATCGACTTATCTGGAGGTAATGCTGTAACTTCGCCCTTAAAAACTCTCATGAGTTAATGAATTGTGGTATTGACAAAAAAAAAGCAACTCCTGTAAAGGAGCTGCTCTGCAATAACTGCTACGATCAATTGATCATGAATTGCGTTCTTCATTTGCCCGCTGAGCTCTGCGTCTGCTTCTTGAGCGTTTCAAACGACCATCAATCGAAGGTTTAACAAAGTATGCGTTTGCACGAAACTCCTTTAAAACACCTGCACGCTCATATTTTTTCTTGAAGCGTTTCAGCATTTTATCGATCGACTCATTGTCATTTATCTGCACACTAACCAATGAAATTCACCCCCTTTTAAAAGATCAACGTCTTAATTTTAATTTAATAATATCTGTCAGGCTCTCTGAGTTTTTTTCTTTAGAAGAATTCAACTGAACATTTTCGAGCAATTGTTTTCTTCCGCTTTTACAAAATTCAACAATAATTACAAATGCTCCACTGCCTGTTGCCTGCTTTTCTCTGACAACTCCTACTTCACCCAACGCCTTATGAAAGAGCGCATCCCCTTTAGCATATATACCATGGGGTGAGTATACCTGGCAGTCATCAACTTTTAATTCTTCAGGGCTTATTTCACGATCGATCTGTATCTGCCATTCCTTCAGCAAAAAAACCTGATTGCACTGTGAGCAACGAATCCAGTACTGGTTTTCCGCTGCCGGTTGCACATCGCGGACACCATTTTTACCATCTTTAAGTTTTTTTACCGGAACTGCCGTTAGAAAATCATCGTCCTTCGGCTTATCGCTCGGCATCCATTCACCAACAAAAGTCTTTTCGGTAATCTGACCGCATCCCTCACAGAAGCATGCCTTGATCTTACCCTCTAAAATGAACTGCCTTTTTCTGGACTCTACCTTCATATCATATTGCTGGTTGTTAACCCGCTCTTCAATCGTCGGGATCTATTTTTTTAATCCATTGACTGTTTGGATCAGGAGTGCCGCACATGACATATTTTCCAGCGTCATTGCGCAATATAGTGCATCGCACCTAAAAAAAAAGAGGAATATTCAGAGGTGTTTAATTAAGTAATTCCCTCCAAAAATGCAACGATATAATTAGCCGGTACTTATTTATGGGTCAACGCATCAATAAGATCTGATTTGGTAAGCAGTTGAAGCCTTCCATCTGATAGACTGATCAATACGCCGGAGGCGCTTTGCTGCAGTTTATCGGATAATTCGGAAATCGTGGCATCCGGCTGACAGACTGAAAAAGGCTGTTCCATGAAGCCGACAACCTTTGAATTCATTGCTTCATCGTTTTCTATAAGTATTGAAAGAATTTTGTTTTCACTGATACTGCCAATCGGAGCGTTATATGAAACAATAGGCAACTGGGAAACATCGTTCTGCTTCATCATTTCGAACACTTCAGCGAGTGTATTTTCAGGATATGCAAAAATAAGGTCCCTGCGTACTTTCAGTTGCAGAATATCCTCGGCTGTAATCTGCTCAAGTGCAGATTTAGCTTTTCGGTAAAACCCCCGCTTCCGCATCCACTCATCATTATACATTTTACTGAGATAATAGCCACCGAAATCATTCATAACCACAACAATGCAATCGTCATCACCATACCCCTCTCCAGCCTGAAGTGCTGCTGACATTACTGCCCCGGATGCTCCGCCTGCAAATATGGCTTCAGCTCGCAAAAGTTCCCTGCCACAGTTAAACGCTTCATAATCGCTCACCTGTATGATATCATCAATAACCGTTGGGTCCCAGAATACAGATTGCTGTCCGGAACCAATTTCCTCAAGTTCAGAAAACACAGGATTGCTGGGTTTTGTCCCCTTAAACAAATCTGCATATATCGAACCCTGAGATTCAACACCTATTATGCGAATTCCGGGATTCCGGGATTTTAGAAAACGGCCCAATCCTGATGCCATTGCTGCAGAGACCATCGGTACAAATACATGAGTTACCTTGCCTTCAGTCTGTTCAAATATTTCTCTGCCTGTAATTTCAGTATGAATTTTAATACTTACCGGATTCGCATACATGCCTGTAAAAAAGGAGTTCGGTATACTTTTTACCAGGCTTTCGGCGACATTCATACAACTGCGGGGCTCACCGGGCAAAACGTCTGACGGAGTAATAACCAGCTCAGCACCTATTGCCCT
Source organism: Chlorobium sp. (assembly GCA_005843835.1). Classification (GTDB taxonomy): domain Bacteria; phylum Bacteroidota; class Chlorobiia; order Chlorobiales; family Chlorobiaceae; genus Chlorobium. Next base: position 24,069 of record SZXZ01000011.1, on the reverse strand, counting down.
GAGAACATCCTGTTTCTCCCTTGAAATTTTATCAGGGGCTGCAAGCAGCAGCTTGTAACCCCGCCTGACGCTGGCCATGGCGAGAGCTATGCCGCTGTTGCCGCAAGTCCAGTCCACAAGGGTCATTCCCGGATGAATCTCTTTTTGTTCTTCGGCATCTGTAATGAGTGCCGATGCAACCCTGTAATAGTGTGAACAGGCAGGATTCATATACTCAAGCTTGGCCATAACAATTGGCCTGATGTGCCGGGCCATCTGTTTGACAAGAACCAACGGTGTTTCTGCAGCAAGCCCGAATATATCGTGGTTCGACATGATAGTAGCTGAAAAAATGGTTAACGTGATAACAAGCCCTGATTACACTCAAAGAAAATATACATTAATTGCTCAATTCACGACAGAGGATGAATAAGCTCCTTTCCCGTTTGATAATCATGGACAAAATATGTTTTTTTACAGAAAGTTCCGGAACCCGGGGAAATCAACCACTGTAACCACAAAACGGCAAACGCTTTATGGACAACCTAACCCCGGGCTTTTCTGAAGGGGAAATTTCTGCCGAAAACATGACAGAAGCCCTGATTTCGATCGACAACCTTACCCGAAATGTACGCATCATCCGCGAAAAATTATCTGGCAGGGCTCGAATCATGGGCATCGTTAAAGCTAATGCTTACGGTCATAATGTCCACAAGGTAGCAGGAGCTCTTGAAGCATCAGGAGTAGAGGATTTCGGTGTTGCAAACATCCATGAAGCCATTGAACTCAAGTCGGGTGGAGCACTTAAAAAATCACCAAGAATTCTTGCTTTTGCTCCTCCGCTTATTTCGCATATTGATTTTTTCCTGAAATACGGCATCGAAATGACTGTTTGCGATATGGTTACCCTGAAGGCTGTAATGGAAATCGCTTCTGCTCATAATAAAACGGTTGCTGTACAGTTAAAAGTTGATACCGGTATGGGACGACTCGGCATGTCTCCTCAGGCAGCCATGGAGATTCTCAGGGAAATTGACCAAACGCCACTTATTGATCTGAAAGGTATTTATACTCACTTTGCGGACAGTACATCAACAGACGGTTTTACAGGCCAACAACTCAGTGCATTCAATTCCCTCACTGCAGAATACGAGCATTTCTCAGGGCGAATTGTCTGCAAACATGCCGCAAACAGCGGAGCGATTCTTTCGCTTAAAGAGTCCTGGCTTGATATGGTGCGCCCTGGTATTTTGCTCTACGGATATCATCCTACAAAAAATACTGATTACCATCTGGACGTAAAACCGGTAATGCAGTTTGAGGCAAAAGTAATTTTTATTAAAACCGTACCTGCCGGAACCTCTGTAAGCTATAAACGAACCTGGACTTCTCCGGGGTCAAGGGATATTGCAACTATCGCGGTTGGTTACGCTGATGGCTATTCGCGTGCTTTATCGAACCGGGCCTGCGTGATGATCAATGGACGTATTTACCAGCAGGTAGGGACGGTAACGATGGACCAGATCATGGTGGACCTCGGCACACAACATGATGTCAAAAAAGGTGATAAGGCAATTCTTTTTGGCTGGAATGGACCTACAGCGAACGATATTGCTGAAATTGACAACACTATAAGTTATGAAACCCTGTGTTCGGTTTCTTCAAGAGTAAAGCGTATTTTCGTGTAGTAGAAGTTAAACCCCTCAGCATTATGATTTTCCTTGAAAAACTGGCTATCAGACTCAGCCTTACAAAAGCTGAAATCTATGTAGTTACAATTCTTCTGGGATTTTTGGTACTTGGGGTGGTGGTCAAAAATTTTCAGTCGGTCGAGGAAACTGACATTCTTATAAAAAAAGCTGAAACTGCCCGTTATAAGGATGCAGAAGTCGACAGCCTTATCAAGATTGCTACACTGGAACAGGCAACAGTTGACGATGATGGGGAGCAAAACAAAACCGCTGAAGGAAAAAATGATAGCGCAGGAAAAAATACGAAACGCATTGCGATAGCAAAAAAGAATTTCAGCGGTTCAATTTCCTTTAATAAAGCGAGCAATCTTCAGTTACAGAAAATTCCAGGGATTGGTCCAGTTATGGCCGGTCGATTGATTACTTTCAGAACATCAAAAGGCGGTAAAGTAGAAAACTTTCAGGACTTTCTTGAAGTCAAAGGGATCAGCAACAAAAAACTTGAAGTCCTAAAAAAATATTTCACCCTGGAGTAATGAGCAAAAGCCAGATAGCATGCTTCATCAGTTCAACAGAATGCTCTGTTGTCCGGCTTAAAACATCCGGGGTTACGGGATATAGCCTGACTGACTGCAAGACTTTGCCATTCGATCTTGGTGACCTTAATTCGGGCAAAGGAAAGCGTCTTCTTAACAAGCTGGGCAAGCACCTTGAAGAGTGGCATGATGAAGAGCTGACTCTATGTGTGGAACCTACAGTGTATTATCCTCTGCCTGCTTTCTTTCCTGCTAATGCAAGCCGAGATGAGTGTAAAGAGTACTGCAGAATTGAAGCGGGATACTTTTTAACCAACCCCGAAAAATACAGCTGCGACCATACCTGTTATTGCGATCATGCCGGCAGCGAAACACTTGAAAAACGCCTGTTGCTCTTTTATCCAGATGAGGAGTGCAAAACTTTGGCACTCTTTTTATCAAGCCACCACAAAATAGTGTTCAGTGGTTCTATACAACTTCCTCTTGTTTGCCTGTCTAAGTTCGCCGAAGAGCCGCAAGTAATTCTTGAGCTTGGAAACAATTCGGTACTCCTGTCAATAGCAAGAAATGGACGAATTGAAACGTTTGCTTACCATAAGGTAAAAAGCAGGGAAGAAATGGAATACTTTGCTATAAAAGTACTCACAGAAAATAGAGTCTGCAGGGAAACGGATGTTCAGGTTGCCGGCACAAATAGTAATAAAGCCATGATAGCACTTTTAAGAAGAGAGACTTCCATTACCTTTAAAGCACTCGGTTTACCACCATCGATATCACTAAGTAACCCGCAACGCTTTGCTGTTTCTTCCGCTTCGGCAGTCAAAGCCATCAGCGCAGCGCTGATGGCTTTGATGGAATAAACGAACTCTACTTTCTTTTTGTATTGACAACTTCTGCGATCTGAACGGCATTGGTTGCGGCACCTTTTCTGAGGTTATCGGCAACAATCCACATGTTCAGGGTCTGCGGATGCCAGTAATCACGTCGAATCCTTCCTACAAAAACCTCATCACGCTCATATGAAGTCAACGGCATGGGATAAATCCGCGCTGAGGGGTCGTCCTGAAGGATGATCCCAGGTGAAGCGGCAAGCAAGTCGCGAACCTGGTCGATATCAAAATCTTTCGCAAGTTCTATATTTAGGGATTCTCCATGACCGCCATAGACAGGTATGCGTACCGTGGTGGGAGAAATGCTCAGAGTGTCATCGCCCATGATCTTTCGAGTCTCATTGACCATCTTCATTTCTTCTTTAGTGTAGCCGTTCTCGGTGAACATATCAATCTGCGGGACCGCGTTAAATGCTATCTGATGAAAGTGAGTATATTCATCCTGCTTTTCTCCGGCAAGTTCGCTTTCGAGAGCGTCGCGGCCTACCTTGCCTTTACCGGTAACCGATTGATAGGTCGAAACCACAACCCTCTTTACGCCAAAAAGATCATGAAGAGGTTTGAGTACCACTACCATCTGAATGGTTGAACAGTTTGGATTAGCAATAATATGTTCCGGGGTACCATCCTCTTTGAAAATATCTCCAGGGTTAACCTCCGGAACTACAAGAGGCACATCGGGATCCATACGAAAAGCTGATGAATTATCGATAACAACCGCACCTTCCGCTGCTGCAACAGCAGCCCACTGTTTACTAGCGGTTGCGCCTGCCGAAAAAAGAGCGATATCGACACCCTGAAACGCTTCTTTTGATGGAACCTGGATAATATAATCCTGTCCTTTAAACTGCACTGCCTGACCGGCACTTCGTGCGGAAGCAATCGGGACAATATCAGTTACCGGAAAATTTCTCTCTTCCAGAACCTTAAGCATTGTGCGTCCGACAAGGCCAGTTGCACCAAACACCGCTACTCGACAGTGATAATCCGAGCTACTCATAAATATTATATATTTTAAACTTAGTAATTTAATTCAAGTCTATTGGAATGGTCATTGAGATATTCCGCATCATCGCGGATTGTTCCCTCTTTTGCATATCCTTCGCATTCCTGTTCATACGCAAGAAGAATATCAATGACCTGCTCCCACCCGTCTTCACGAACAAGTTTGTTGCGTACCCTTGACACCATCCTGAGTCCTTTCAAATATGTGGCATAATGACGACGCATTTCAAGAATGCCGTATTTTTCGCCTTTGAACTGTACTGAAAGCCTGACATGCTCAATTGCAGCATGTATCCTTTCCCGAAAGTCCGGCAGTGGCATTTTTTGCCCTGTTTTCAAAAGGTGCTTTGCACGCTCAAATATAAACGGATTTCCAATCGATCCACGACCTATCATGATACCATCCGCACCCGTCTGGTCAAACATGGCAACTGCATCCTCATCAGTCCATATATCGCCATTTGCGATGATAGGTATCCGGGCATGCTGTTTCACTTCACGAATCCAGTTCCAGTCCGCCCTGCCCTTATACATTTCACTCCTGGTGCGACCGTGCAGAGCCATCGCCTGAATACCTGCATCCTCCAGGCGATGAAGGACATCAATAATATTAATCGATTCCCTGTCCCATCCGATTCTTGTTTTGGCTGTCACCGGTATATTTACCGCGCGGACTACTGCTTCTGCTATGCTTGCCATCTTTTCCGGCTCTCTCAGGAGAGCCGCACCTGCACCCTTACCTGCAACTTTTTTGGTTGGGCATCCGAAATTGATATCAAGATAATCCGGACTATACTCTTCAGCGATTACCGCTGCCTCTATCATCGACTCAACACTGCTTCCGAAAATCTGGATTGCAAGCGGTCTTTCTACCGCATCGGCTGTAAGTTTGCGCACAGACTTTTCAACACCCCTGCGCAAGGCTTCAGCACTTATAAACTCTGTATAGACAATGTCCGCGCCATGACGTTTGCACAGTTGCCTGAATGCCCTGTCGGTTACATCTTCCATAGGGGCAAGTATTACAGGACGGTCAATAGCAATGGTTCCGATTTTCATACCTATCCATTAATGATCTCAGCAGGATTTGACATTAATTCTTTAACCTGCGCATGAATTTTTGCATAAAGAGAAGGATCTTCTCGAAGAGCCTTCTTGACGGTTTCTCGTCCCTGACCAAGTTTATCCTGGCCATAACTGAACCATGACCCGGCTTTTTTTACCACACCAAACTCTACTGCCAGATCGATCAGTTCTCCAATAGCGGAAATACCTTCTCCGTAAAGGATATCAAACTCTGCTGTCTTAAATGGAGGAGCAACCTTGTTTTTAACAACTTTGACCCTGGTCCGGTTCCCGGTACTTTCTTCACCATCCTTGATCTGGGCTATTTTACGGATATCAAGACGTACGGATGAATAAAATTTCAAAGCTTTGCCACCAGTTGTCGTTTCTGGGCTGCCGTACATAACCCCGATTTTATCGCGAAGCTGGTTGATGAAAATACATACACAGCTTGATTTGGAAATAGCTCCTGTAAGCTTGCGCAAAGCCTGGCTCATAAGCCTGGCCTGCAGACCCATGACACTGTCGCCCATTTCGCCTTCAAGCTCAGCTTGAGGCACAAGCGCTGCTACAGAATCGACCACCACAACATCAATGGCTCCGCTCCTGACAAGAGTTTCAACAATTGAGAGCGCCTGTTCACCTGATTCAGGCTGACTGATAAGCAGAGCATTGATATCAACACCGAGCTTTCGAGCGTATGAAGGATCAAAGGCATGTTCGGCATCCACAATAGCCGCTATTCCACCCTCTTTCTGAGCTTCTGCAATAACATGCAGGGCAAGGGTAGTTTTTCCTGATGATTCAGGTCCGTAAATTTCAGTTACACGCCCTCGTGGCAACCCACCTACACCAAGTGCAAAATCAAGAGCCATCGATCCCGTTGAAATGGAGAGAACTTTCATAACTGCTGAATCGTCACCCAGACGCATGATGGCTCCTTTGCCGAACTGTTTTTCGAGCGCTTCAACGGCAAGGTTGAGTTGTTTGAGTTTTGCCGGATCAACAGTAACGACCTTAGTGTCATTTTTTTTAGTATCCATAGAACAAATGTGATAAAATTGGATAAATAAAACAGATCCTTCAGATTATAATGGTGTTAAGCGTTTCAGACAGCTCCCGGTAACTCAAACTCAATTCCTCCAATGACCTGGTATTGCTGTATGCAAGCATTCTTGATGAAATACGTATGCTTTCAAAACTGATAACGGAGGGTCTGTTGGACAGCATCGACCAGAGTTCACCACCAAAACCAGCAAGGATCCCCATGCTTTGCGGCACCATATATGTATGCCTGATGCTGCTGCCGGCTAAAGTGCCGATACGGTCAAACAGGTCACGAAACAGCAGGTTATAACCAACGATGATATAACGCTCGCCAGAGCGTCCTGTTTCCCATGCTGCAATATGTGCATCAGCTACATCGCGTACATCAACAAAACCAGTACTTCCTGACGGATAGAGCGGCAACTTTCCTTGATAGATCAATCGAAGAACGTCATTTGATGAACTTACCGAGGCTGGATTTCTGCGGTCGGTCCCAATAACAACTCCAGGATTCACCATGACGACATCCAGTCCTTCTGCCACACCGCGCAATGCTTCGAGTTCAGCAAGATGTTTCGCCTCCATGTAGCCATTTCGGCGCTGCCATTCCTGAAAAGATGTTGATTCGCTGGCAGGTGCACCGTCCTCTGTGGCGCCTATAGCTGCAATAGAGCTAGTTACTACCAACTTTCGGACTCCGTTGAAGAGAGAGGCATTGACAACGTTTCTCGTTCCGAGAACATTGATATCATAAAGCGCATTACGGAAATTTCGGGTATAGGAAATAAACCCGGCACAATGAAAAACGGTATCAGCACCTTTAAACGCATCCGTGAGCGCAAGAGTATTCAGCAGGTCCGCATATACGATTTCAACAGGAAGACCCTCAAGAAAGGAGCAGTCTGAACTCTTCCGAGCAATCACTCTGACCGTGAACTTTTCTGAATATTTTGAAAGCAGCGCAAAAACGAGCTGAGATCCTATGTATCCGGTCGCACCGGTTACTACTATTAATGATTTTAGCATTACATGCTGAATATTTTCAGCCTTCTTTGCGTTTATTCGGTTGATAATCCGGCAATAAACCTTTTTGCAGGTTCCTTGGTTTTAGTATACCGGAATAAAAGTCTTTTACTGCCACAATCTAGTGTAAAATAAGCGAATTTTCGGCAATAACGTATAAATGACGTCAAAGCTTCGCTGTTCATAAAAATAAGAATTAAAACTACATTGCACTCAATTCCTGTCACAAGCATTAGAAAATTATTCAGTAATGTCAAAAGATAAAACTCTGCATCCCTCAACACCGACTTATCAAGCATCGGTTCAGCAAAATATACTGAGTAACGGTTTGACCATTGTCACCGATGCAGTGCCTTATGTACAAAGCATTACTCTTGGTATTCAGATTGATGCAGGATCGCGCGATGACACCGACCAGTGCCAGGGATTGGCACATTTTATTGAACACGCTCTGTTTAAAGGGACCGGTCGACGTTCGTACATTGATATTGCTAGAAATATTGAAAAGAACGGAGGCTACCTTGATGCCTTCACTACCAAAGAACAAACCTGCATCTATCTTCGTTGCCTCGCCGAACATCTGGAGCCATCTTTTGACCTGCTCTCGGATCTTGTTTGTGACCCGGTTTTTCCCCCGGAAGAAATCACAAAAGAAAAAGAGGTTGTTATTGAAGAAATTAGCAGTGTCAACGACACTCCTGAAGAACTTATTTTTGAAGAGTTTGATCTTCGCTCTTTTCCAGGGCACCCTCTTGGCAGACCAATTCTAGGTACTGAGGAAAGCGTCACAAATTTCACGGATAAAAATCTTAAAAACTTTATGCGGGATCACTATGTACCGCAGAAAATGATACTCACGGCAACCGGAAAAGTACATCATGATGAGATCATGCGACTTAGTGAAAAATTTCTTGGAAAACTCCGAGAACCTAAACGCAACAAGTATGTTCGCCAGCCTTTTACGACAGAAGATTACACCCCTTTTTCATTGACCCTGAAAAAAAGAGTCTGCCAGGCGCAGATCGTTCTGGGCACTGCAATAGCAAGAAACGATGCACACTTTTACAGTCAGATGGTACTTAACTCTATGCTCGGAAACGGCATGAGTTCGATGCTCAATCTTGAACTTCGTGAAAAGCGCGGTTTGGCTTACAACGTCTATTCATCGGTCAGCTTTTTCGACGATTTGACAACAATGAACATCTATGCCGGTACTGACAGCAATAAAACAAAGGTCACACTGGAACTTATCAAAGAGATACTCCAGAGTGATTCACTAAAAAATCCAGATCCTGAAGAACTTCAGGCAGCAAAAACAAAACTGCTGGGCTCGCATATTATGGGTATGGAAAAAATGACACGCCGTATGTCACAGTTGGCATCAGACATTTCATATTTTGGCAGATATATTGAACCTGAAGAAAAAATAGCAGGTGTCGAGATGGTCACGGCAGATGATATTGCCGAAGCTGCTGCATTGCTGCTTCGTGATGCGCCTTATTCAACACTGGTTTATAAGCCAAAGAAGTAAAGAGAAAGTCAGGCGATGCTCCGTTTTATTAAAACAGGAATAATTCGTATCTTCGTAACTTTTAATTTTTCACAATTACCAATTAACCAGAGATAGCTTTGCAAAAGAATATCACGAACGTCAGCGAAACCGAACAGGAACTTGAAATTATTCTTTCCGCAGAAGAGTTCGGTACCGAATATAACCAGGAACTGGAAGAAGCCAAGAGAAGCATTCAGATCAAGGGTTTCAGAAAAGGGCATGCCCCTGCCGGCTTGATTAAAAAACTGGCCGGGCCATCTATTGAGGCTACCATCGCTGAAAAAATGGCATCAAAATATTTTGAAGAAATTGCTGAAGCTGAAAAAATTAAACCGGCAAGTCGGGCACAGATCATCAATTTCACCTTCACGCCTGATCAGCTTACTCTTAAGCTTTCTTATGAAATTCATCCCGAATTTGATGTTAAAGATTTCAGTGGATATACATTTACCAAAGCCGTCTATACAGTCACCGATGAGGATGTCCAGAATGAAATAAACCTTATTTTGAAAGGTCATGGCACCTTAGTTTCGGTTGATGGAGAAGCGACATCAAAAGACACTGTTATCGGAGATGTCTACAAACTGAATGAAGCCGGCGAACCGCTTGAGAATGAGAAAACAGAAAACCATCATTTCAACCTCGAGTATCTGCCTGAAGAAAATCCGTTCCGTAAAGTCCTTATCGGCAAAAAATCGGGTGACAGTGTTGAAATTGAAAACGATCGGAAAGATCCTAGTGAAGAGCCTTCACGATACCGTGTTACAATCAGTGAGATCAAACAACTTGAACTGCCTGAATTGACTGATGACCTGGTTAAGGAACTCACAGGCCAGCGCTTCGAAAAAGTTGCTGATTTTTCTGCAGATGTTCGTATCCAGATAGAACAGCACTTTCTCATGAAATCTGACGAGGATTTGCTTGAATCGATTTCGGCAAAACTGATTGAGGAAAATCCAGTACCTGCCCCGGAATCGATGATAGCATCATTTTCAAAAATGCTTATTGAAAATGCCAAACGCCAAATGGGTGGACGCTTCCCCAAAGGGTTTGACGAAGAGCAGTTCCGCCTTTCGATGAAACCTAATGCGATAAGACACGCTCAGTGGCTTCTTATCAGCCAAAAAATAGCAGAACTTAGCGAACTTTCTGTATCGGACGATGATATCAAGGCTTATGCAGAAAAAGAAGCAGTTAAAACCGGCGCTGCAGATTCTGAAGATCTCTTGAATACTTATATGTCCGCTGAATTCAGGGATTACATCACTGATACCATCCTTAAAGACAAAATCTACGACATCATCAAGTCTACGGTAACAATCACCGAAGAAGATACTCCGGTTCCAGCTCACTAATCCGGCATATCAAAGAGGTATAAACAAAAAAAGCAGGAGTATGATAAACGACTCCTGGTTTTTTTTTGTTCGTAAAAACAACAAAACTCACTCTATTACCATGTCATTCATACTCTGTCAATCAGAGCTGTGGCTATTGCAGAGTGGCGGTCGTGAGCGATGGATAATTTGATTGCGCATCCAGAAGGGAAACAACCGGTTTCACCATGTCGCACATATGGGCAGCCTCTGTCGTCATTGAATATTTCAAAGCTTTTCCAGTGAATGCCACCGGAAAATCCTGTTCCAAGAGCCTTTACAACAGCTTCTTTTGCAGCAAAGCGACCCGCGACACTTGCTATGACCTGTGATTTACGGAGACAAACAGCAATTTCCTCTTCTGTCAGAAACTTCTGCAGAAACTTAATTCCGAACCGCTTGTATACTCTTTCGATCCGGTCAAGGTCGACAATGTCCACTCCTATATCCATATGCAGTTCTTCAAATGAGCACAATTGTCATCGATAGATCAAGAGCTTTGACGCTATGAGTCAATTCACCAATTGAAATAAAATCAACACCTGTTTCGGCAACTTCACGCACATTGTGCATACCAATATTTCCGGAAGCTTCGAGAATGACACTGCTGCAGGCTGATTTGACATAAATAACAGCTTCGTTGATGAGATCGGGCGTAAAGTTATCGAGCAGTATGATATCAGGGGCGCAAACAAGTGCTCTGCTTAACTCATCCATGGAGCGGACCTCTGTTTCGATCTGCACGTCGATGTGTTTTTTTTCTCTGTATTTTTGTGACAAGCGAATTGCTTTTGCAATTCCACCTGCAGCATCGATATGGTTATCCTTGATAAGAATCATATCGAACAGACCAAAACGATGGTTTACCCCTCCGCCTATCCTGACCGCCTCTTTGTCAAAATATCGCAGACCGGGAACGGTTTTCCGAGTATCGAGAATTTTAGCTTTTGTATGGCTTACCTTTTCAACATAAGTCCTTGTTCTGGTAGCTATTCCAGACATACGCTGCATGAAATTAAGCGTTGTACGCTCACCGATAAGCAACGGAGCGAGTTTGCCCTTGACTTCAAGAATCATGTCACCACATTGGACTGCTTCGCCATCTTTACGATGAAGGATAACCGACAGATCGGGATCGCAAGCGGCGAATACCTGAACTGCAACGTCAACGCCGCCGACAATACCACTTTCCTTGGCTTTGATCACAGCAAGGCCTTCCTGTAAAGGCTCAATAGTTGCGAGCGTGGTAATATCGCCAGTATAGCGATCTTCCTCGAGAGCAAGCATAATTGCTCTTGCACGGCACCCCTCGTAAAAATCATCACGAGCCAAATTCTTCATATTTGCCGTTCTTAATACATTAATAAAATGGTTGTTCGCCTTGAAGGTAGCGAAATTTAGACTTTTTTTGAGAAACCTTCTTCCTCCATGACTCTGCACTCATAAATAAACGCGCGTTAACCTTCGTTTGAATCAAAGCAATTATGGCCCCCGATAGTTTATGATTTTATACCTCATTTTATAACGAGATACGGAATTACTATATTGAAAGTTATGCGGTATAGGCAGATACCAGCTTCTGGAATAACCTTGAAACCCTGCCCTGTTTCCAGGTTTTTTATTTACTGTTATGGATATAAACAAGATAAAATTCAAAGCACTCTTTCAGCACATTACATCCCATCAAAAAAGCTGGCAGTTTTCAACAGTGAATACAAGGAATGTCGATTTTCTTGATTTCAGACAAGTATCTGAATGGCTTCAGTTTTCTGGACTCTACGACAAAGATGGTCATGAGATTTATGAAGGAGACCTTTTACAATGGGCTGATTATGTGGTTGAGGTTGTTGTTGAATCGGGGAGTTTTAAAATTTTGAATGATGGCAACTCCGATATGCTGTTATGGTATTGTGTTCCGGAATGTGAGGTTATCGGCAACAAATACAACAAAGAAGTCAAACCTCGAGTACAGTCCTGAAATGAAGCCACCTGACTGCAAAAGACCGGTTACTTTGCTCTTTTAACCAGTTATATTCAGGCTTAACCCTTTCCTCGAAAGACACGACTTTTTTTTCACTTTAAACGTTACAGGTCGCTTTTAATTTGAGACTTTTCTCATTAAGATTATCCGTTTTTTTTGAACTCATCACTTTAAGATTTCATGACACAGTACTCCCATTCCTGCGTACGGTTGACTAATATTGTTTTCTATGCGCACCATGGTGTACTTAAGGAAGAGCACACTGTAGGGGCTAAATATGAAGTTGATGCGGAACTTTCCTTTGACTTCACCGAGGCGGCGGAAAACGATGACATTACTAAAACAGTGGACTACGGTGCTGTATACAGAAAGATCAGGGAAGCTTTAACCCATAAGAAATACTTTCTTATTGAAGCTGTGGCTTATAAAATAGCCAATGAGCTTTTGCATGATTTTTCAGTTCTTGACCGGGTCAGCATCAAGGTTCGAAAACGCAACCCCCCGGTTGATGGTATCTGCGACTTCGCAGAGGCAGATTACTCTATCAACCGTTCATGAAATAATGAGCATGTACAAGGTATTTATCGGGATAGGTTCCAATATCGGGAGCCGTCTCGGGCATATTCAGGATGCTGTGGACCAGCTCGGGCTGCTTGACAATACATCGGTCCTCAAGGTATCGTCGATATATATGACCGAACCGGTAGGTGAAACAGAACAGAACCGATTTTATAACGGCGTCATCCTTCTTGAGACCTCCCTTTCACCAGAAGAACTTCGCAAGTATTGCAAGATCATCGAACAGGATCTTGGAAGACCTGACAAATATCCACGCTGGAGTCCACGGGTTATTGATCTTGACATTCTCCTTTACGGTGATACTTGTTTTCAGACTGAAACTCTTTCCATCCCGCATCGTGAAATGCATAAAAGAAAATTTGTACTTATCCCATTACTTGATATTGCTAATCCTTTACACCCATCTATACTGCAGACTATGCTCCAACTTCTCAACAACTGCATTGACCGTTCTGTACTTATAAAGCTAAAAGAAGAAATCACCATAAAAAAAAGGACTGATTACCTTTTACAGTAATCTGCCCTTTTTTAATCGGATTATAATCGGGGCGAATCAGTAAAACTGATTCATGCTCTTTTAGTTGGCAAAAGTAATATTAAGGTTGCCTTCTATAAAGTCAGCTCCTTCAGTTTTTCTGCCGACAAGAACATTGGGAAGAATTATGCTTTTACGGAAGTTGTTGATATCCACAAGAAGCTCATCACCCTTGATATTTACATTAAGTTTTGTCACTTCAACGTTAGGCAGATAAAGACTCAGCACATATTTACCATTGATTTTCTCGAGCAACTGGGTCTTTTCATCGCTGTAAAGCACTGCGGCAGGATCCTGAGTGCCAAAAATCTGCTGACTTAATTCATAGAGCCGATCTGTATTTATAATTTCAGCAATCGACTGTTTAGCCTTGAAAATAGGCACCGGATAAAAGCAGTTATCTATAACTCTTAGATATTTGGTCTGAAGATCTATAAGGCTCTGTAAATAGTTATCGGTAGAACTCTGAGGAAGAATTTTGTTAACTACTGCGGCATCAAGTTTATAACCGAACAGGTTGAGGTAGGTTTGAACCCGCAAAGCTTCCTTGATAACCATATTTTCAGGATTCAGTACAACCCTGAAGGTCGTAATTGATTTATCCTGAAGCATGGCATGAAGCTCTTTCATGTGCGAATTGACCTCAGGCATAAGCTTGAAGATATTTTTTTTCGGCATAAACTTGCTCAAAAGAGGAGCTGCAAAGCCAATCGCTTTTGAGTGCCAGCCTCCTATTTTATCGGCATACCATCCATATGATTCGGGCATTCCCAGCAAGCGCATGGTTTCTCCCGTTGGAGCAGCATCAACAACAACAACATCATAATTACCCGATTTTGCAGCTTTCCATATATAACGCAGACTAATCATTTCTTCCATACCGGGCATAATCGCAAGTTCTTCCGCGACAACTTCATTAGCCCCGTCATGCATTAAAATAGAAGAGAAATAGGAGTAAAGCTCGCTCCAGTTCTCCCTGATTTCGGAAAGAACGTTAACCTCCATGGCAAAGAGATTTTTATCGACTTCTACAGGCGTAGAAGAGAGTTCAACACCCAAAGCATCTGCAAGACTATGAGCAACATCGGTACTCATGATCAAAACCCGCTGCCCTCGTCGGGCTATTGCAGTTGCTGTGGCAGCTGACACGGTAGTTTTTCCTACCCCTCCTTTACCCAAGTAAAGAATAATTCTCATGTTGATAATAAAACTATTGAGTGGACTTGATTTTGAATGACGCTAATTACCGATGTGTTTGCCCTTCGTTATCGTTTTCACCACCAGTCAATCTGCTGTTATCCGCAGTTTTGGTTTCAGTTGAGTTATCAACAGCATTATTCATAGGGTGTGGCATGGGATCTATTTCAGAAAAGCTCTTTTCTGACTGAGGTGCCGAAAAAACCTTTTCTCCCGGATGAATTTCATCTTCAGCTTCAGCCGGTATTATTCGAATTTTTTTTCTTGAAGGAGTTATCTCTTCGACTTTTTCAACACTATCAGCCTGATTCCCTTTATCTGAAAATTGGTCATCGGATGAAAAATCGTCCGTACTCATCATGTTTTTGACAATAGGAAGAACGTCTTCGTCAGGGGATTTGATCGTAATCTTTTTTCGTTGCGGTACAGTATCACCATCGAAGTCATCAGCGGTCTTTGTATTTGGGATTGATGCCGATGAAACAGCATGTTTTTCGTTTGAGGCTGTATCATTACCAAAACAATCTTCATTCAGCGTAGCTTCATCATCGCTTTTGATGTGAATATTTCTTCTTCTTACAGGAGTTTCATCGTCGTCATCAACACCGCGTCTTGGACTTTTCGACGTATTTTCATTGGATCCTGAAGTATCGGATTTACTGGCATTTCGCTGTGACGATCGCCTTCCTGAGCCGCTTCCTGAGCTTCCAAAATTTGAAGAAAGTTTAATAAGCTTGCCAACAGATCCAATCATACCGTCATTGCGCACGGCAGTTTTAACGATGTTCATTACAAAGCGCTCTGCCTGCGGATTATCGGCTATATTGGTTAACAGCTCATTGAGCGCAGAAAGCATGCCAGGAACATGTTGCAGGTCGTTCTTAACCTGATCACGAAACCTTAGCGGGGCATCACCAAGCATCTCCTTGATAGAATCGGCTACTCTTTTTAATGAAGC
The DNA here is from genome assembly GCA_005843835.1 of Chlorobium sp. Classification (GTDB taxonomy): domain Bacteria; phylum Bacteroidota; class Chlorobiia; order Chlorobiales; family Chlorobiaceae; genus Chlorobium. Next base: position 8,658 of record SZXZ01000011.1, on the reverse strand, counting down.
AGGATCCTTGGGAAGCATATTTTCAATACCCTTTAAAGCATCAGCAGGAGAAAACCCGCCTGTGTGTTTCTCTCCGCCTTGTGCCGCACCTGCAGGTTGTCCATTGAATGGCTGCTGCATTTCGGGGCTGGAATAACCGATATTTGCCTTGTATTGCTCCAGCAGATCCTGGCCATAGCCAATGTGGCTCTCTTGCTGGGCTATGTCTGGTGTATCAAATCGAAGAGGAATAATCTGCGGAATACATATACCACGTGCTCCTCGAAGAACTGCATTGGAGACTTCGACGGGCAATTCTTTGCTGTAGTTAACCCCTAGGGCGTCCTCAATAATTGATTCTATGACTGTGTGAAGCCGGGTTATTAACTCAGCTTCGTGCAGTTCAACCATATCAAATATTACATACACAGGATCTTTCTGGTCGCGACGCACCTTAAAATTAAGAGTCGCGAAATCTTGATTTTTGTTCCTGCTGTTCACAGAAACAGCGCCAAGATCAAATCTGTCGAGATAATCTTTACTCGAACCCCTTGCCCAAAAGTAAACTGCCTTGTCTGAATAGATCAAATAATCCTGAAACGCGATATTACCGACACGTTCCTGATGTGACTCATAAAAAACCCCTTCAAAAAAAGCAATCGGATTTTCACCGGGGTTCATGAGACTTTTCTGAAAGAACTCAGTTACATCATTCTGATCAGCCTGACCTGAGATATACAACGATAAATTAACCATACCTGCTCTCTTAATACTTATTGGCGCCCTGAACTGAAATTTATCAAATTTTTTACAATAAACAGAAATAACTCAATGAACCGATATGCATTCGGTAAACATTAAACAGTTAAAGAAAATTTCTGCAAAGAATAGAGGATAAGAAGTAACTGCCTGCATCTGCTGATTAAAGAAACAAGGGCAGGTTATGTTGCGAGATGGGCCAACAATACGACAATAAAAAAAGGCAGTGAAACCAAATACTTTTCACTGCCTGAAAACGGACATACCGAATTACATTACTTAGCAAACTTTGATGCTACTTCTTTTGAAGGAACAGCATAGCCTGTGGCTTCAGGTGAAGAACCGCGAAGGCTTGTGCCTCCGCCCATGCTACCATAAGCATTGCGATTGATTCTCATTGTGCCTTTGCCTAAAGAATCAAACAACATACCTACAGTTTCCCAATGTCCCTCAACCATCACTTCAAAAATGCGTCCTGCTGCTGCCAGGATATCGGTAAAAACGCCACCACCACTCATAATTCCTCCTTGAAATTTAATTAATTGAAAAGCTTTCAGAATTCAGAATGTTTAAAACAGGATTCTGTTTTTAATTTACAGTAATAAACAAAAAAACACAAGAAAAAGATTTTCATCCCTTTACAGAGCAAATTTCTCTCAAGGAAGCTAATTCTTCTATTTTCTTATCGGGCCTTTTTGAAAAGATCCGGTAAAATTTTTTACAACTTCAGATGCTGATACACCTGCATCGCCAACAGCTGTTGCGGCATTTCCGGTAGCATTTTCAACTGTTTCAACAGCACTTGCATAAAGCTCGTTAGCTGTTCTTGATGCGTCTTTCACGGTAATTGCAACACGGTCAATGGTTTCACCCACTACCCCGCCTGTATTACCAAGCAGATTTCCTATTCCTGAAGCATCAATAACAGCTCCAACTGTACCGGTTACTGTATCAAAAATATTGCCGGCAATATTCAGACTTCCGACGACAGCACTCTGTCCGGTTAAAAGCACGCTTTCAGCGAGAAAAGTTAGGCGATCTGTAAAATCCAGCTCTTTAAAATCCTTGCGAAGTTTCTGATACGATTCCGACATATTGCTCTCCATGGAATTGAGGCGTTTCTTGAAAATGCCTCTGTTATGATGATGAACTAACGAGATTATATGACGAAAATTTAAACATAAAAATCAATCTAAACAAATACTCTTCCACAGGATAAATCATCCTCTATCATAGGCCTTTTGCTCTTTGTGCAGCTGGGTGTGATCGTGACGGTCAAGGTCAAAAGGTATATGAAGCCATTTATCCTTAAAGACCGCATCACCAGGCTCAAGACCTGTCAGGCTGATTGGAAGGGTGATAATTTTGCGCTGATTTCCGATTTGTACATAGAGCTCATCACCGGTCACCCAGACATCGATATCAACGGGGTTGGCAAACATCAGCTTCAACTGAACCTCATAGACATTGCCGTTGCGGACAAACTTGATCGGTGGTTCGTCATACATCATATCTGATGGATCGGTATCACCATACATATCTTTAGCAAACATCTCAAGCGATTTGAGACCAACAATTTCCTGCTCGTACATCCTGAGCTTTTTGACAGGAAGCGGAGAAAAGCCTTCTTCTATTTCACCAAGATACTTCTGCTGAATAGCTTTCCAATTCTCAAGATACCCGCTGTCCTCGTTGGTATCGAGCAATTTGTTGACAAGCACCATATCCACCTTGAACCCGTAGAGGTTCAGGTAGGTCAATGCGCGCATGGTCTCCTTGATCGACATCTTTTCGGCATTCATAACCAGCCGAACCGTGGATTTTTTATTGTCTGTCAGAATTTCACGGATGTCTTCAAGCTCGTCAAAAACCTGGTCGACTGATTCAATAGCGTCTGCAGGAGGAATAAAAAACGCTATTTTATCAGACATCCTGGAAAGAGGCTTGCTGAGTGGCTTGATAAGATATTTATTGACATTTTTCACCGCTTTCATGCCCCATGCCAGGGTATCAGGAAGCGAAAGAAGCCTCAATGTTTCTCCGGTCGGCGCTGTATCGAGAACCAGAACATCGTAAAGTCCAGAGGCTTTATAGCGTTTTATTCTCAGCAGAGAAAAAAGCTCTTCCATACCCGGAAGAATGGTCATTTCGTCGGCCATTACCCCTGAAACACCCTGAGCCATGAAAATTCTTGTGTAGTACTTCTGTACGGACTGCCAATTCTGTTTAAGGTCTACATAAGGATTTACCTCAATTGCATGAAGATTTTCCCTGATCTTTGTTGGTTCTGCACCGAGAGACAAGTTAAATGAATCCGAGAGACTGTGAGCGGGATCAGTTGAGAGGACAAGAGTACGATAACCAATCTGTGATAACCTAACAGCTGTAGCTGCTGAAACACTGGTCTTGCCTACCCCGCCTTTACCTGTGAACGTTAAAATACGCATGAACCAAACATTGGATTTTATGTATAGAGCGGAAAAAATCAGAAAAGTTTAAGATATAACTCTGAGCTGATACTACAAAAGATCTAACATACACACTTCGATCAATGTTAAAAATTTTATGCCCTCTTTTTAATTAAAAATTTTTTACCGGTTTCGGCATATCCTCAACAAGCACATGAATACATTGGCGGGTTGTTGTTTATGCATCATACAGGAATGGCTGGAAAATGGTTTGCAAATGAACGCGCCACTCGCTTAATTAATTACTATAATTTATAACTTCACTTTCTTTGAAGAGCCCCGTTATGCTCCAAACAAAAACTATTATTGATGTCAGGGCAACTGTGGTCCGGACTCAATCCATTATCAGCGATGTCAATATCATAACCCTGAACTGCCCGTCAATTGCCGCAACGGCAAAACCAGGGAACTTTGTTAATATTAAGGTCAATACATCCACACAACCCTTGCTAAGAAGACCTTTTTCGATTCACAATGTGAATGGAAATCTTATTGACATCATGGTTAAATCCATAGGATGTGGTACTGCTATTTTTGCCAATTACGATGAAGGTTCAACAGTTATGGTGCTTGGACCTCTGGGAAACTCTTTTAACATAACAGACCCGCATTTTAAAACTGCTGTTCTGCTTTCGGGGGGTATAGGCACCGCACCGATGCTCTTTTTATCAAAATCACTTGCTGCAAATGGTATAAAGGTGATTAACCTGATTGGCGGTCGAACAAAAGACGACCTTCTGGGATATAATCTTGACAATTGCAGGTTTGCGACAGATGATGGCTCTTTTGGGTTCAGGGGTACTGTGCTGGATCTTCTCAACAACGAATTGCCCGATATTGAACAGGAAGGACCGATCAAACTGTTTGCATGCGGACCAAATCCAATGCTGAAAGCACTTGCAGGCTACAGCAGGTCTAAAAAGCTGGTGTGCGATCTCTCACTTGAATCGGTTATGGGTTGCGGTATTGGTATATGTTACGGATGCAGTGTTGAAATAAATGACCCTGATGGAGGTAATCGTACCATACTGCTATGCAAGGAAGGGCCGGTCATTGATGCGCAACTTCTTGTAATTTAGTTGTAGTTTCGGCAGCGGAGATATATCTTCTGTATACATGTTAAAAGGTACTTTCGATTTTTTTCTCAACGAATAATGAAAGAGTAACAGAAATGGCAAAAGGCGTTAATAAGGTAATACTTCTCGGCAGACTTGGTGGTGAACCGGAAAGCCGTCAGGTTGGATCGACTTCTGTATCGAACTTCACGGTTGCAACCAGTGAAAAGTATAAAAACCAGCAGGGAGAGTTCCAGGAAAAAACAGAATGGCATAGAGTAGTTGCATGGGGACGGTTGGCAGAAATATGCAAAGAGTATCTGCACAAAGGCTCGCAAGTATATCTTGAGGGACGGTTGCAGACCCGGAGTTGGGAGAAAGAAGGAGTCAAGCAGTATACCACGGAAATCGTGATGAGTGAAATGCAGATGCTGGATGGAAAACCATCTGGACCGGGTGGATATAATGAAGGCCCTCCACAAAACAGCGAACGTCAGCAAAACAGTGCACCTTCATATCCAGCTCCATCATCGGGGCCGCACCTTGAAAATGAAAAAGATGATCTGCCTTTTTAAACTCTCTTAATATTTACCGGGTGTACTCCTTCGCACCCCCCCTAGCTGATGGATGCACTAAAAAAAAACATTCTGGCTGGTACTATTTTACCGGTTTATTTCTTATACGGTCCGGAAAGCTACCTTAAAGAGGAGTTGGCGGGTATGGTCAGGACAGCTATTTTCCCTTCGGAAAACGATGCTGCATGCAACACCCATATTTTTTATGGCCCTGACCTTACCCTTGGAGAGCTGGTTTCAAAGGCCTCCGAGTACCCAATGTTTACGGCAAAGCAGCTCATTATTGTAAGGCAGTTTGAAAAAATCAAAAAGCCTGCTACAAAAGAGCTCCAGAAACAGCATGAGGAAAAGTTCATCCGGTATTTTTCAAATCCAGCTGAATTTACCGTCCTAGTGTTTGATGCTGATCAAATCGATAAAAAGGATATTGAAAAACCTCCTTTCAGTACGCTGAAAAAATACCGTCACGATTTTCCTATTATCAAAGCACCGGACCTTTTCGCCTTTAACAGGGCAAAAGCATCCGGATGGGAATTTGACCCGGATGCACTCAAGGCGTTTACAACGTATATTCAGCCATCAGCCCGGGAAATATGCCACGAGATCGAAAAAATAATCATGTATGCCTCCGCCCGAGGCGCTGAAAAACGCATAACGGCGCATGATGTCTTTGATTGTGTTGGCATTTCGAAAACCTACAATGTTTTTGAACTTGAAAAAGCCCTTGCTGATAGAAATTTGAGACTCTGCAGCGGGATATCACTTATGATTATGGATCAGGAAGGGCAGAAGGAAGGGCTGGCTAATATTGTCCGGTTTCTTACTACCTTTTATTTCCGGCTCTGGAAACTTTCTCTACCCAACGTCCGACAGCTTCCTCAATCAGAGATTGCCAACATTCTCGGCATGTACGGAAAACAAGAGTATTTCGTTAAAAACTATCTCAGCTACACCAGATCGTTTTCATTGCAGGATGCAGAAAATGCTATTGCAGCTTTAAGGGAAACTGATGCCTCAATGAAAGGGCTGATACCTTACAGTGATGAAAAGTATCTGCTCCTGAAACTTATGCAGAAACTGCTTGGCTGAAAACAATACCATGCAACACTTGCCGCTATTCATAACCACCCTTGGCTTCTATACCAGGAAATAGTTTTTGATACCCCTTCAGGGAGAGACGTTCCGGCTGTAAACCCAAAATCGAGTTCTGCCTGCCGAGGAGAACATACCCAATAATCCTGCACGAGTTCATTTGCCTTGTCGCGATTGATAAGGACCGGTTTTCCTGATAATGAACCTGCAGCACCAATAACCAATCCAACAAGAAATACAAAAGGCTTAGGTAACGGCAGCCTGTGCAGTCTTTTAAACCCAAGCACCGGTTGTGCCGCTGCAATAACTTCATCCCATGAGCATGACTGGAGAGATGTAATATAATAGAGTCGACCCGCTGTCCGGTCTGAGCGAAGAGCCATCATTACACCGCTGACAAGATCGTCAACATAAATCATACTGAAGCGTTGTCTCTCAGAACTTCCGGCTGTCACCAACACCCCTTTTGCAAGCATCTGAAAAACCTGAAGTATGTCCCTGTCTCCCGGTCCATAGACTGCGGGAGGACGTACTATCGTTACAGGAATCTCAGCTGCGCTTTCCATACAGAGGGCTTCAGCTCTTAACTTGCTGCGACCGTATGCACTTACGGGATAAGAAGAATCAGACTCTTTGACCCCGTATATACCCTCTGATGCCGGTCCTGCCGCCGTAAGTGACGAGACGAATAAAAACCTTTTGAGTGCTGGATTATGCTCCCTGATTACATTGAGCAGATTCCGAACCGGCATCACATTCCCGGCATCATAGCCCGCCTCATCAACTGCTTTCGTCAACCCTGCAAGGTGTATGATTCTGTCAACGCCCTTTACCGCTTTTGCAAGAGCATCTGAATCGCTGAAACTGCCTCGAACAACCTCAACCCCTTCGGGCAGCGCTCCTGAGAGGCTCTCCGGCCGAAGAAAAATCCTGACCTTTGCACCTTCGTCAGCGAGATACATTAATGTCCTTGCGCCAATAAATCCTGTGGAACCGGTCACTAGTATTGTTTCGCCCATAATCTTATTAATTTCCTTTTTTTACCCCTTGATTGAGATTTTCAAGAGGCTTATTTGACCATCAAGCTTTCCGTACAGGAAAAAAACCACACCGTGTTTCAACAAAAAAAATAAAAATTTTAATACATTTCGGTTCGTGGGTAAATCCCGCTCGCTAAATACCCAGTCATCAATAAAAATAAACATTAAGTAATCGATCGTAAAAACAAGAAATTCCAGCTTTTTTTCTTACAGCTGAAGTAAATTTGCGTTACTGTGGATAAAACCAAAGACTTATTTAAAAAATGCATTGATTTTACCCTTGCCGACGAAGTAAAGGCACAGGGCATATATCCCTTTTTTCACCCTATAGACGAAAACGAAGGACCGGTTGTTACATTTGGCGGAAGGAAACTTGTCATGGCCGGATCTAATAACTATCTCGGCCTTACAGCCGATCCAAGGGTAAAAGAGGCTTCAATACAGGCTATCAAAAAATACGGCACCAGTTGTAGCGGTTCACGTTACATGACGGGGACGGTCAATCTTCATGTTGAACTGGAAGAGAAGCTTGCAGATTTCTTTGAAAAGGAACGCTGCCTGCTCTTCAGTACAGGCTACCAGACAGGACAAGGCATTATACCGACTCTTGTACAACGCGGTGAATACATTGTTTCTGACCGCGACAACCATGCCAGCCTTGTTGCTGCATCTATAATGGCCCAAGGTGCCGGGGCAAACCTGGTACGCTATAACCATAACAACATGGAAGACCTTGAGCGAGTGCTTCAAAGTCTTCCGGGCACATCAGGTCGATTGATTGTTTCGGATGGGGTCTTCTCTGTTTCAGGTGAAATTGTGGACCTTCCAAGCCTTGTTGCGCTGGCAAAAAAATATGACGCACGCATTCTTATTGACGATGCTCATGCTGTCGGTGTCATCGGTAAAAACGGAAGGGGAACGCCTTCGGAGTTTAACCTTGTCAACGACGTTGACCTTATTATGGGGACCTTCTCAAAAACTTTCGGATCTCTTGGAGGTTACGTTGTCGGCGACCGGAGCGTAATTAATTATATCAAGCATAACGCCTCTTCGCTTATTTTCAGTGCTTCGCCCACACCGGCAAGCGTAGCGGCAGTATTGACGACACTCGAAATTATACGCCATGAGCCTCAACTTATGGATCAGTTGATTTCAAATACCGATTACGTTCGTCAGGGACTACTCAACGTCGGGTTTACTCTTATGCCTTCACGTACGGCTATCGTTACCGTACTGATTAAGGATCAGATGAAAACCCTTCTTTTCTGGAAAAAACTTTTCGATGCTGGTGTTTACGTAAACGCTTTCATACGCCCAGGCGTTATGCCTGGCCATGAAGCTCTACGAACAAGTTTTATGGCAACCCATAAGCGTGAACATCTCGATAAAGTTATTGACGAATTCACTTCCATCGGCAGGGAGCTTGGTGTGATTTAACAGCTGTCACAACCAAAAGCAGATTACTCGCCACCTCTCACTTTACTTAATTTTTTTCTATCATCCCCGTAGCACTACGGGGATTTATGTAATAGTTGCGCCTTTGTGTTTTTTTTTAATAAATTAACAGTTACGTAACACTATTAAGATCAAAGCTGTACTGATTTCTGATATACGATACTGATGCCGATGGTTAGGTACGCAAACATGGATATTAATAAGTTTAAACCTGTTTTTTGTTCGTATCATTGCA
>SZXZ01000016.1 GCA_005843835.1 Chlorobium sp. | reverse complement strand
AAGCGTTGAACGGCATCAACTGGACCAGGTTTTGCAATATCGAAAAACCGGAAAAAAACAAACGAAAGGACTACCGGGAGCAACCCTTCCGGTAAGGCAACCAGAGCCAGCCACTGCCCGGCAAGTTCATCAATCGTAACTATTGAAGGATCACTTCCATGCTGTCTTTCCATTATCGTACCGGCCCATATACCTGCCGGAATACAGATTAACACCAGAGAAATCAGAACAGACGCATTATGCATAGCCGGAACAAAAGCATAACACATTACCGCCAATGCGCTCGTCACCGTACCGGGCGCTACAGGAAAATAGCCAATTCCAAAACAGGTTGATACAATTGTTGCAGCGAAAAGCTTCAGTTTCATCAACGCCCCTCAAGTGGCTTCTGAAGATAAATCCGCCAATTATTAATCAGATAGGATATACCGGTATAGACTGTAAAAATTGTAACAGCAAGCATGATATAATTCAGATACCCTGAAACAAGAAAACGACTGGTCATTACAGCAACATTCGCACCTGAAAAAGCTGCTTCTTTCATCAAAATCAGTGCCATTATGACATAGACAAAAATATTCTGCACCAGAGTCTTGTATTTTGCCTCCATGCTTGTAACAACAGGCCTGTTTTTGAATTCTGCATATACCCTTAATCCGGTAATAAGAACATCTCTCACAACAACAAGAACCACCATCCACAGACTTAAAAAGCCCATTCCAACGTAAAGAAGAAAAGCCGCTGTAATAAGCAATTTATCTGCAAGTGGATCAAGAAAAGCACCAAGACGAGTTGTTACACCATATTTTCTTGCATGATAACCATCATAAAAATCGGTAAGCGATGCAATAATAAATACAATAACCCCGAGCAGCTTCAGGTATGGATCGACTTGAAGCAATAACACAACAAACACTGGCACCAGTACAATTCTCAGTGCTGTCAGCTGATTGGGTATCGTCAGATATGTTTCGTTCTGTTCTTTCAATCCCTGCTGGATTAATTAGTTATTTACCGGATACTTCACCAGGGGTATTGCAGGCTATCTTGGGCTTAAGATACAGTATTGAAACTTGTTTTTCAATGCATCTACCCTACTTGGGAATAATAAATAATTACTCGAGTTCCACAACAGTCACCCCTGCACCACCTTCACTCCATTCACCAAGCCTGAAACTTTTAATATAACGGTGCTGCTGCAAAAACTCTGCTGTTCTCTGCCGAAGTGAACCTGTCCCTTTTCCATGAACAATTGTTACCGAATGAATGCGATTCAGCCTCATCGTATCGAGAAAGCGTTCAATTTTCATGATTGCTTCATCTCCATTCAAGCCGCGCAAATCCACTCTGGTGGATTCAATATCACCGGTAATAGCCGTCCAGGAACCTTTTTGTTCTTTAAGCTCAGGTGTTTTCAGGATCTTTTTTACTTGAGTTTTGGATGTTTTTTCAAGGTTTTTCAACGATGTTGTCAACCTGAAATTACCGCAACGTACAACAACACTCTCAGCATTGACGCTTTCAACCTCACCCGAAGTACTCGTGTCAAGAATTCTTACAAGGTCACCTTCACGGATAGTACGATCAACCTGAACAGCCGCATCCGTTTCGGCAAGTAAGCTGGACTCACTGTTATTGGCTTCCTGTTTTTTCAGGGCAAGTTTTTTACGGGCCTCCTGCACTTTTTTTTCATCAGCAGGAGTATTTTTTACTTCTGAAAGAATCTCCTTAATCTGTTTGCGGGCATATTCAACCTCTTTTTGCATTTCTCTTGAGGCACCCAGCTTTAATTCTCTCTGTTTCTCTGCAAGAGCGGCCTCTTTATTACGCAAAGAAAACTCCCGCTCCTCCAAATCAGCCTTTTTCTCCCTGAGGTGCTCTTTAAGGGTCCGATTCTCTTCCAGTAACCTGCTTAGATCATCCAGCATACGATCAAGCCCGATCCGTTCCCCCTGCATAAATTCAGAAGCCCTGTCCACCATGGAAGCAGGGAATCCCATTCTCTGCATCATGGCAAAGGCAAAACTATTGCCGGGCAAACCTTTTATAAACCTGAACGTAGGTACAAGCACTGCCCTGTTGAACTCCATGGCTCCGTTAACCACTCCTTCCCGTTCATTGGCATACGCTTTCAACTCTCCGAGATGAGTTGTAACAATGGTTTTTGTTTTTCGACTGAGCAGCTCCTCAATCACCATTCGGGCAATAGCTCCCCCTTCTTCAACATCCGTACCTGCACAAAGTTCATCAATCAAAACAAGATCTCTTCCTCCGGCCAGGTCAAGAATTTTTTTGATCTCACTGAGATGCGAGCTGAATGTTGAAAGATCGTTCTCTATTGATTGATCGTCACCGATTTCAATAAAAATATTGCTGAACAGAGGGAAAACAGAACTTTCACTGCAAGGCAGAAGATATCCATAACCAAGCATACAGCACAGCAACCCTGCAGTCTTCATAGCTACCGATTTTCCTCCGGCATTGGGTCCTGAAATCACAAGAACCTGATCGCCTTCTTCCAATTCAAGATCAAGAGGAATAACCTCTTTATGACGATGCGAAATCATCAGCCAGGGATGAAACCCTTTTATAATGCGAAGTAACTGCCCCTGGGCTATTCCCGGAAGAACTGATTTGGTTTCCACAGCAAACCTGGCCCTGGCGTAAATGGCATCAAACTCACCGAGAACGTTTTCATTATGCCTTACATTTTCAATCTCAAGACGTATTTCGTTCGATATTTCTTTCAAAATACGTTCAATTTCACGACGTTCGCTGATTTCAAGATCCTGAATTCTGTTGCTGATCTCGAGGGTTTCAGCCGGTTCAATAAAGACTGTTTGTCCACTCCCGGAATAATCCTGGATATACCCGGCTATCTTGTATTTATACTCCACCCTTAAGGCAAGGGTAAGACGTCCATTCTTAATTGCTACGGTATCCTCCATCAACCACCCGTTTTCCTGACAGCGTCTGACAAGCCTTTCCATTTTCCGACGAATCAGTTCACGGCTGCCATTCAACTCACGTCGAATCATCAAGAGAGCATCGCTGGCAGTATCCTTTACCCTGCCCTGCTCATCAATAATTCTCCGGATTGCCGTTTGGAGGCTCTTTTCAAGCCAGATTCTTATAGTAAAATCATTCAGCAGCGGATAGACATCCCTATTGAGAAACATAAATTTTCTCAACTGCACGGATGAAAAAAGCAGATGATAGATATCCTGAAGCTCTTCGGGTTCAAGATAACTCTCAAGAACTTCAAGCTTTTTCAGAAACAGTCGAGTATCCGGCAAATACGAAAAAGGAAGGGAAGCGCCACCCTCAAGCAGATTTTTTAATTCAAGAACCCTTTCAAGTTCTTCAAGAAGCAAGGCCCTTTCAACATACGGTACCGCAGCTAATAGTCTGTCCTGCCCCATAGTTGACAGGCATAATTGTGCCGCATAATGTGCAACCCGATCAAATTCCAGCTTTTTCAAACAAACGGTGTTCATAACTACCCTGTAATTATATAAAGCTCTTTATGTATCCACGTATCGGTGAACCATAGAACAGAAAAAAACTGTCCCTGGTTATCACTCTCAAAACCAACATAGCAAAATTCCATAAAGTTGAACTTATTTTCAGACATCAAAAAAAGCCGGGCATTAACCCGGCCTCAGTCCATAACCTTCAGCTGAAGAAAACAAATTTTCTTAGACGTTCCATACCGTTTGCTGGATATATACGATAAGATGCAGGAGCACTCCATCAACTTTCAACTCTTTTGCTTAAGGCTTGCCATATCAATAACAAACCTGTATCGAACATCGCTGTTCAGAACCCGTTCATACGCTTCATTGACGTTCTGGATCGAAATAACTTCCACATCTGATACAACACCATGCCTTGCACAAAAATCAAGCATTTCCTGAGTCTCACGGATACCGCCGATAAGGGATCCAGAAAGATGGCGACGCTGCATGACCAGTGGAGCCGCGGAAAGGGGAACGGGATCAGGAATACCAACCAGCACCATGCTGCTGTCACGTTTCAACAATCCTAGAAATGAGTTATAATCATGACTGGCAGAAACCGTATCAAGAATAAAATCGAATCGTTTAGCATTCTTACTGAAAGACAGTTCATCGCTGGTATCCACAAAATCGTCTGCACCAAGAGCAAATGCATCGTTGCGCTTACCGGGGGAATGACTGAGAACAGTAACCGTTGCTCCCATCGCTTTGGCAATTTTTACTCCCATATGACCGAGACCGCCTAATCCTAAAACAGCGACCTGATCACCGGGCTTAGCTCCAAATCGCTTTAAAGGAGAGTAAGTGGTTATACCTGCACAGAGAAGCGGCGCTACCCGTTCAAGCTCCATACCGGAAGGTATTCGAAGAACATAATCCTCATTCACCGTTATACACGTTGAATATCCACCGTAGGTCGGGGTATACCGGTCCTGCTCGAAACTATTGTAGGTGGCACTCATTCCTTTCTCGCAAAACTGTTCTTCACCTTCTCTGCAGGCTTCACATTCACGACAGGAATCAACAAAGCAGCCGACGCCGACCGTGTCGCCTATTTTCCATTTTGTTACATGGACACCTGTCCTGATTACGGTTCCAACAATTTCATGTCCGGGAACCATCGGAAACATTGACCCGCCCCATTCGTCGCGGGCCTGATGAATGTCAGAGTGACAAATGCCGCAATAAAGAATATCTATCAAAATGTCGTGCAAGCCGGGTTCACGACGATTGATCTCATATGGCTCGAGTAACGCTTTGGCTGTTCTTGCTGCATAGGCCGGGATGGGTAACATTTTATCGGTATTTACTGGAATGAATGGAATGTAATTTCATGTAACAATCTTAGAAAGCATCCTTAAATGTAAAAAGCAATAAATACAACATCCTCATTTTTTTTCTTTACTCTCTCTGCTCGCTTAAAGTTTTATCCTTTTCATTTTTTCATTACTTTCGCTTTATAGTAAAAAGACATAGAGCATTCTGACTCAGAGAAACTTCTGATTGTTCACCACTGATAAGATTCTACTATCATGAGATTAGCTGTTAACATAGACCATATTGCCACCCTGCGGAACGCTCGCAATGAATTCGAGCCAGATCCTGTTGCTGCTGCCCTGATTGCTGAAAAAAGTGGAGCTGCAGGTATAGTCTGTCATTTGCGTGAGGATCGCCGGCATATCAGAGACATGGATCTTAAACGACTCCGTCAGGCGGTTACTACCAAGCTCGATCTTGAAATGGCCATGACCCCGGAAATGCAACGTATAGCATTGCAGGCAAAACCGGATCTTATAACGCTTGTTCCCGAAAAAAGAGAAGAGCTTACCACCGAAGGCGGGTTTAACATTACCGGTCATTACAACGCTCTGGTTGAATTTCTAAAGCCTTTGAAAGCTGCAGGAATAGAGAGCAGCATATTCATTGAGCCTGATAAAAACGCTATCGATCTTGCAGCAAAAGCAAATGCGGATCTTGTAGAGTTGCACACCGGTTCTTATGCTCTTAAAACAAATGACGACGACAAAGCCCGTGAACTGGTAAAAATTTGTGATGCTGCTGTTTATGCGAAAAGCATTGGCCTCAGAGTTGTTGCCGGACATGGCCTCAATTACCTCAACATAGCTCCATTCATTGACATAAAGGAAATCGAGGAGGTCAGTATCGGACATGCCATCATTGCCCGTGCTGTGCTGATTGGACTTGATGAGGCCGTTAAGGAACTGCTCAGAATAATTCAGTAACGTCGCGAACGTAATGGCAGCAACTCCCAATAACATTATACCTATTGTCCTCGCAACAGGGAATCAGGACAAGATAAAAGAACTTCGCCCTCTCCTGGAAGGCATTTCTCCCCTGTTCATGGTCACTACTCTGAAGGAACTCGGTGCAGATATCACAGTTGAGGAGACTGAAGCGACGCTTGAAGGAAATGCCTTGCTTAAAGCAAAGGCTATCTTCAAGCTGTTGTCAGATCGGTTCCCGTATATGATTGCCCTTGCTGACGACACTGGTCTTGAAGTAGACGCTCTTGATGGAGCTCCGGGTGTTTTTTCGGCACGATATGCCCCTGCCCTTGACGGGAACTCTCCCTCCTATGAAGAGAACATCCACCACCTGCTACACTCATTACGTGGTATTGAAAAAAGAAATGCCTGCTTCCGTACCGTTGTCGCCCTCAAGGGAAGAGTTCCTTCAGGAGAAGGATCCTTCGAGTTTGAGCATACGGCCGAAGGTGCAGTTTCGGGGAGCATAACCTTCGAACAAAAAGGAAATGAAGGATTCGGTTATGATCCTGTCTTTCTGGTTCACTCCATCGGTAAAACTTATGCGGAAATGAGTATCGCACAAAAAAATACTCTCAGTCACCGCGCTCTGGCACTTCATAAAGCTAAAGTCGACCTCACTCTTATTCTTAATAACAACCGCATCCCACTAATCAGTACCAATGAACTGTCATGACGCTCTTTGAAGCCACCATTCTCGGAATTGTACAAGGCCTGACAGAATTCCTGCCAATCAGCAGTACAGCACATCTAAGAATTATTCCTGCATTTGCAGGATGGAGTGACCCTGGGGCTGCATTTACGGCAATTGCACAACTAGGCACACTCGCCGCCGTTCTTATCTACTTTCGTCAAGATATTTTTAAAATCATCAGTGGCGTAATCCGTGGGATCCTGCAAGGAAAACCACTAGAAAGCACTGAGGCAAAAATGGGATGGATGATCGCTGCGGGAACTCTACCGATTGTCATATTAGGTCTTGCGTTTAAATCTCAAATTGAGACCAACCTCCGATCACTTTACTGGATCAGCGGCGCATTGATCATTCTTGCGCTGGTTCTTTCCCTTGCCGAATGGAAAATTAAACACCGGCTCACTAAAAGACTTCCACTGAAATCAATAGAAGACATTGGATGGAAAGAAGCGCTCCTGATTGGATTAGCTCAAAGCGTCGCGCTTATCCCCGGTTCATCACGTTCAGGGGTAACAATTACAGGTGGACTTTTTTTAAATCTTTCACGCGAAACTGCGGCCAGGTTTTCATTTCTTCTTTCACTCCCTTCGGTTTTTGCCGCTGCCCTTCTTGAGCTCTATAAAACATGGCCTGTTATTTCGGCCTCTTCGGGAAACATGACCAATATTATTGTTGCCACCGTTGTCGCGGGTATTGTTGGATATGCCTCAATTGGTTTTCTACTGGCTTACCTCAAAAATCACACAACAACTGTATTTATTACCTACAGACTCATAGCCGGCTCTGTAATACTGTACCTTCTTTCTACCGGAAAGCTTCTGCCATTATAAAAATAAAGGCAGAAGCCAACACAACTCTCACGCCTCCCCTGGCGTTATGTCCGGTATTAAGGAGGCATTTTTAAATGCAACGTTTTACCCTGAAAAATTATTTTGTTTTCTGTGCAAAGCTGTCGTTGAATTTTTCTTATATACAAGGAACGTAGATTAACATATTAATAAACCAGCCATGCCATACAGCTTGTCAAGCTTAGGGCATAATGGCTTTGAAAAAGCAGACTTACATATACACACGAAATGTTCAGACGGGATCTTTTCTCCGGAAGATATAGTAGTTAAAGCAGTAAACTCCGGACTGAAGGCCATAAGTATTACTGACCATGATTCTGTTTTAGGTATTGACAAAGCAAAGCCATTAGCTTTACTAAAAGGCATTGAGCTTATTCCTGGTGTAGAAATGAGCTCGACCTACAAGGGCTATGATATTCATATCCTTGGTTATTTTTTTGATTATCAGCATTCGGAGCTGAAACAATATCTCGACCACTGTCGACACCTGCGCACAGAACGGGCTGAACGCATGGTGAATAAACTCGCCAAAATGGGCGTTAAGATCGGTATTGAGCAGATTATTGTCAAAGCTCAGAACGGAAGTGTGGGAAGACCACATATTGCCGCAGTACTTCAGGACGTGGGGTATGTAAAAAGCTTCAGCGAAGCATTCAGCAAATATCTCGGCGCACACAGTCCTGCTTATGTCAAAAGCATTGAAACACATCCTGCAGACATTATCGCACTGATCAATAAAGCATCCGGACTCTCTTTCCTCGCTCATCCAGCTCAGAATGTCCCTGATGAGACTCTTAAACAGCTTATCACGTTCGGGCTCGATGGCATTGAAATTATCCATCCTTCCCACGATGCCTACAGGCAAAATTACTATCGAGAAATTGCTAATGAGTATTTTTTACTCTTTTCAGGAGGATCAGACTATCATGGAATGAGAGAACGGGATGAAGATACCTTTGGAAAGGTGACCATACCCTGCGAATGGGTGACCAAAATGAAAAGCAGGCTGTTACAAGCATAAATGAAGAAGATGATTGCGTTGATTGATGAAGTTTCGTTATTTTTTTAACTTTTTTTGTGGTATCACTACACTTGCACAGTGAACCTCATGACACTTTATTTATGCCATTAACCTTCGTACGTAACCAGGAAAAAGCATTTGTCCTTTGGCTGAAAAATTTTATCCTCACCATGCAGGATTTTTTTCTTTTTTCGATCAGAGCATTTATTGCTTTTCCTAAAATGAAACGTTACTGGAGGGATGTTCTCGATCAGGCTACTATTTGCGGAACCGATTCTATCCCTATCGTTCTGGTCAGCGCTATCTCTATTGGATCGCTCCTTGCTATTGAGGTAGGAAATCTGCTTGAAGACTTCGGCGCAAAAACCATGCTTGGCCGATCGACATCACTATCTGTTATCCGGGAACTCGGTCCTCTGCTTATGGGACTAATGCTTTCGGCAAGGTTCGGGTCAAGAAACGGTGCTGAACTTGGCGCGATGCAAATATCTGAACAAATCGATGCGCTTCGCGCATTCGGCACTGATCCTGTCGCAAAACTTGTTATGCCCCGGCTCGTTGCCGCACTGATCATGTTTTTTCCATTGACGGCTCTTTCTGACTTTGCTGGATTACATAGCGCAGCGTATATGGCTGAGCACTACCATCGGTTGGATCCCGGCATCTTCTGGAATGCGGTTTATCCACGGCTTGCACCCAAAGACTTTGTGGTTGGTTTTTTAAAAGCCCCTGTTTTTGCCATTATTATAACCCTTGTCAGCAGCTTCAATGGTTTTTCTGCAAGGGGAGGAACGGCCGGTGTTGGTCGATCTACTATTAAAGGCATTGTTGTTTCATCAGGACTTGTATTGATCGCCAATTTTTACGTTTCAAAGATAGTGTTGGAAAACATGTGAATGGATGATTGAATTACGAAATGTAAGTTTAAAATACGGCGACAAGGAGATTCTGAAAAACATTTCCCTCACCGTCAAGGACAACACTATCAAAGCTATCCTTGGACCGAGCGGAGTGGGAAAAAGTACTATTCTCAAACTGATGCTCGGTCTTATAAAGCCTAACAGCGGACAGGTGATTATTGACGGTACTGATATCACCAGCATGAACGAGTCAAGCCTTTACTCCATAAGACGAAAGATGGGTATGGTATTTCAGGGAAATGCACTCTTTGACTCCCTCACTATCAGCCAGAACCTTGGATTCTTTCTTCGTGAAAACATGAAACTGCCTGAGGAAGAAATTTCCCGAAGAGTTTTTGAACAGATTCAGTTTGCCGGGCTTGAAGGTTATGAAGACCAGTTGCCTGAAAGTCTGAGTGGTGGTATGCGAAGAAGAGTCGCAATTGGAAGAGCGCTGATTTTCAAACCACACATGATTCTGTTTGACGAACCAACTGCTGGACTTGACCCTGTAAGTTCAAAGAAAATCCTATCGCTCATCAGCTCTCTAAGGCACAATAATAATCTTGGAGCAGTGATCGTCACCCATATTATTGATGATGTCTTTAATGTAGCAGACTGTGTTGCAGTCCTTTACCAGGGTGAAATTATTTTTGATGATGTGACCGAAAAGCTTCATGAGTCACACCATCCG
>SZXZ01000108.1 GCA_005843835.1 Chlorobium sp. | reverse complement strand
TTATTTACAATAGTGACGATCCTTTGCTGAGAAGACACTTTTCTGGAAAGCCGTTTGCGTTTTCCATTGTTTCTTTTGGGTTAGAGCTTGAGAGCGCAAGTGGAATGGATTGTGGAAGTGTGTTTTTGGATGGGGATGCTGCTTTTGTTCGTACAGATCATGGGGATGAGAGGGTGATAGAGACTTCGGATTTTTTGAAACTGAGTTTCAGGGGCCGCCATAATATATCGAATGTGCTTGCCTCTATTGCGGCAGCAAGGGCTTTGGGAATCAGCAATGAGGTGGTTCGGTCTGTGCTTATGCAGTTTCAGGGGGTAGAGCATCGTCAGGAGTTTGTAATGACGGTTAATGGCGCGAGCTGGGTTAATGACTCTAAAGCTACAAATATTAATGCCATGCGGCAGGCGCTTGAGGCTGTACCCGGACGTTGTGTGCTTATTGCCGGTGGACGGGACAAAGGTAACGATTATGCTTCTATAGCCGGGCTTGTAAGACAAAAAGCTAAACTGATTGTTGCTATAGGTGAATCGCGGGCAAAAATTTCGTCGGCTTTTGAGGGGATTATGGAGGTTAAGGAGGCTTCTTCGCTCGAAGAGGCTGTGTTGCTTGCTTATGAGGTTGCCGGGGAGGGTGAAACTGTGCTGTTTTCACCCGGATGCGCGAGCTTTGATATGTTCGAAAATTTTGAGGAGCGAGGATTCAAGTTTAAGCAATGTGTTTATCAGCTACAACTATGCTGAATGCCGATAAAACTTCTGATGTCATCATGGAGCCTTCTGTGGAGGGGCTTGCACTGTCTACGCGGAGTGAGGGAATTGCCGGTAAATTGATGATGCTTATTGTCGCTATTCTTATGTGTATAGGCGTTGTGATTGTTTATAGCAGCGGTGCGGGTTGGGCTGAGACGAAGTACGCAAGCTCTGAGTATTTTTTATGGCGGCAGCTTACTTTTTCTGTCCTTGGGTTTGTTCTGATTCTACTGGTTACGCAGCTTGATTATCATATTTTCTTGAAGACCAGCAAGATCATTCTTTTTGCCAGTATTTTTCTGCTTGCCATTCTCCTTGTTCTTAAAGCTGCGGGTCGTATTTCCGGAGCTGCACGCTGGATTGGGTTTGGACCGCTTAAGTTTCAGGTTTCGGACTTTGCCAAGTATGCGATTATTTTCCATTTTTCGAGGCTTATAAGTGAAAAGCAGAGTTTTATCAGGGATCTGAATAACTCTTATTACCCTCTGCTTACTATTCTGATGACTGTTGTGGCGCTTGTAGCGCTTGAGCCGAATTTCAGTACGGCATCGCTGATTGCCTTGATCGGGTTTATACTCATGTTTATTGGCGGGGTCAATATTCGTCATCTTCTTGCTACTGTTTCTCTGTTGATTCCCATTGCGGCGGTCTTTGCTATTGCGGCGCCTTACCGGGTTGCCCGTCTTCTCTCTTTTTCGAGCGGGGACGAAAAAGGGGTGAGCTATCAGGTTATCCAGGCATTGATCGGCCTGGGAAACGGGGGGCTGTTTGGTCTTGGTATCGGGGCCAGTAAGCAAAGGGAACTTTATCTGCCGCTCTCGTATAATGATTTTGTTTTTGTTGTTGTTGGCGAAGAGTATGGGTTTGCTGGAGCTGTTGCTGTCATTGCGCTTTTTACGGGTTTTTTTGTCTGCGGACTTATCATTGCTAAACACGCACCCGATAATTTTGGCAAATATGTTGCAAGTGGTATAACGATTGCCATTACTCTTTTTGCCTTTATCAATATTTCGGTAGCCTGTCATCTTATACCGACGACTGGTGTTGCGCTTCCTTTTATAAGTTATGGCGGTACTGCGCTTTTGCTCAATTCTCTGGGTGTTGGCATTCTTATGAGTATTTCGGGCTACAAAAAAAAGTTTGCTGAAAAAAATGTTCAGCCTGATGTGATTGAAAGGAGTGGATTGTGAACGTTCTTTTTGCCGGCGGCGGAACTGGTGGACACCTTTATCCTGCGGTTGCAATGGCGGGAGAGCTTAAAAAGCTGGTTGCAGATGTTGGCGTTTCTTTTGCCGGTACATCGTTGGGGATTGAGTCGACTGAAGTGCCAAGACTTGGGTTTCAGTTGCATCTTATTCCTGTAAGGGGGTTTAAAAGGGGCTCATCGATTGCTGATGCAATGGCTAATGTTGGCGTGCTTGTTGATTTTGCTCGGGCTGTTGGTCGTGCGTTTGCTCTTATTGGACGGGAAAATCCTGATGTTGTTGTGGGAACTGGTGGTTTTGTCAGCGCTCCTTTGCTGTTTGCGGCTCAGCTTATGCGGAAAAAAACACTTATTCAGGAACAAAATGCGTTTCCAGGGGTAACGACGAAACTGCTTTCGATGCTTGCCGGTGAAGTGCATCTTTCTTTTGAAGAGGCTCGCAGGTTTATTGTGAAAAAAAAGAATGTTTTTGTTTCAGGTAATCCAGCTCGCTTGTTTGAGCCTCAGGATGTTTCTGTTGCAAGGGGCCATTTCGGGTTGACTGCCCGCCGCCCTACCCTGCTTGTTTTTGGAGGCAGCAGGGGCGCTCGCTCAATCAACAATGCGGTGCTTCAGCGGTTAAACGATATTACTGGTTCTGCAAATCTTATTTGGCAGACCGGCGCACTTGATTATGAGAGGATTAAAGGACAGGTGGAGGCATCTCCTTACCTGTGGGTAGGCCCTTATATTGAGGATATGGGTGTTGCATATAGTGCTGCGGACCTGGTTTTATGCCGGGCCGGGGCATCATCTATTGCGGAACTGACCAATCTTGGCAAGCCTTCAGTGCTGGTGCCTTATCCTTTTGCTACTGGAGATCACCAGCGTTATAATGCTAAGGCGCTTGTGGAGAACGGTGCGGCAATTATGGTGGAGGATGACATGCTTAACGTTAAGGAATCGGTAATTAATATTCTTGAATTGATGAATGATACTGAGAAATTGCATAAAATGAGTGTTGCTTCCAGGAAACTGTCGTATCCTGATGCCGCTCATCAGCTTGCTTTGCGAATAATTGGTCTTGCGCATAACCATTAAGGAAGAGAACTCACACATGGAACTGGGAAAAACAAAAAGCGTTCATATTGTTGGTATTGGAGGGGCAGGGATGAGCGCTATTGCTGAGCTGCTTTTGAAGTCTGGATTTGGAGTTACTGGATCTGATCTTTTTTCGGGTGAGGTTACGGAAAAGCTTGCTGAGCATGGAGCAGTAATCTTTAAGGGGCATCGGGCGGAACAGGTTCGGTCGTGTGATGTTGTTGTTTATTCATCGGCTGTCAGGCGGGAAGAGAATATTGAAATTTTAGCTGCTGAAAAAGCTGGCATTCCTGTTATCAAGAGGGATGAGATGCTTGGCGAGCTGATGCGTTATAAATATGGAATATGTGTTGCGGGTACCCATGGCAAGACGACAACAACAGCCATGATTGCTACTATGCTTATTGAGTCTGGGGAGTCGCCTACGGTAATGATAGGCGGGATATCTGATTATTTGAAGGGCAGTACGGTTGTAGGAGAGGGGAAATACATGGTCATTGAGGCTGACGAGTATGACCGCGCTTTTTTAAAGCTTACGCCTACCATTGCTGTGGTTAACAGCCTTGAGTCGGAACACATGGATACTTATGGCACTCTTGATGAGCTTAAGAAGGCATTTATTGCTTTTGCCAACGAAGTGCCTTTTTATGGACGGGTGATTTGTTGTGTTGACTGGCCGGAAATAAGAAAGATTATACCGTCGATGAACCGTCTTTATACGACGTTTGGTATTGATGAACCGGCTGATGTTATGGCATCGGATATTGTTCTTGAAAAGCTAAGCACGAGATTTACTGTTCAGGCTTATGGTAAGGTGTATCCTGATGTCTGTATTAATGTGCCTGGTCGACATAATGTTCTTAATGCTCTGGCGGCTTTTTCGGCAGGACTTGAGCTGGGAATTGTTCCTGAACGCCTGATTGCCGGCCTTGGAAAGTATAGCGGCATGAGGAGGAGGTTTCAGGTCAAATATGATGATGGCGCAGGGCTTATGGTGGTTGATGATTATGCTCATCACCCGTCAGAAGTTAAAGCGACTGTAAAGGCTGCAAAAAGCGGATGGATTGACTCTAAAGTTATCGCTGTTTTTCAGCCGCATTTATTTTCCCGTACTCTTGAGTTTGCTGATGAATATGGTTGGGCTCTATCAAGAGCGGACGTTGTGTATGTTGCTGATGTCTATCCTGCCCGTGAGAAGGTTTTGGATTATCCGGGTGTTAACGGCGATATGGTGGCGAATGCTGTTCGTAAGGCAGGGGGAAAACATGTCATGTATTTTGCTGACAGGGAGGGCCTTTTTACTGCTCTCAAGGAGCATGTCACTCCCGGGAATATGCTTTTGTTTATGGGCGCCGGGGATATTACGCTTCTTGCTTCGAGGGTTGCTGATGTTTGTCGTGACAGAACACTTATTAACAGCAAATAGATAATATGCTTAATCCGAAGGGTTATGCCTGATTCCGAACAAACATATTCGGATTATTTGCCGGTCACCGATGCTCAGGGTGATTCTGAAGTAGAAAACCGATTTCCCTCTGCTCCGATTCATACTGGAAGCGGGAAAACCAGGGTATTTATTTTATTGTTGGTGCTTGCTGTTTTTGCCGTGCTGGCTTTT
This sequence comes from Chlorobium sp., assembly GCA_005843835.1. GTDB lineage: Bacteria > Bacteroidota > Chlorobiia > Chlorobiales > Chlorobiaceae > Chlorobium. Next base: position 45,466 of record SZXZ01000108.1, on the reverse strand, counting down.
TATGCTTCGCGCTGGAAAAATGATGTTGTTGTAACGAATGTTGTTATTGAAGGGGTTTCAGGTATAGTTGCCAAGGATTTTGTGTCCAGATTGCTGGACTATAAAGGACGTAACCTGATTGATGTTGATGTTAATGAACTGAAGGCGAAGGTTATGCAGTTTCCTTATGTCAGGGAGGCCATAATCAGTAAGGAGTTGAACGGGATTGTTCGTATCAGGCTTGTGGAGAGGGTGCCTGTTGCCTTGACGGATATGGATGGTCGTACCATGGCTATTGACACTGAAGGATTTATTGTGCCAGGGAAAAAAGAGTTGTCGGGTCAGATCCCGAAATTGCTGGAAGTGTCGGGATTAACCAGATTAAAAACTACGGAGTACGGTCTTCAGCAGCTTGATAAACGGGACGTCGAAGTGCTCCGTCAATTTCTTGAGGCGCTGTCTGAGACTGCTTATGCGAGCCTGCTTATTCGTGAACTGCACTTTGCGGGGAATAATATGACCTACTGTATTGCGGTTCAGGCTCCTACTCGTTTTATTGTTGGTAATGATGGGAACTTCAAGGAAAAGTTGAAAAAATTCGAGATATTCTGGCAAAAGGTTGTTTCCAAAAAAAGTTTTGGCGTTTTTGAGACTGTGGATTTGAGGTTCAGAGACAGGATTTTTACGAAGGATACTGTGCCTTCGCAGGTAACACAGCATAGCCCCCTATGACTAATAACGCAAGAATAGAACAATGCTGAAAAGCAATATCGCGGTAGGTCTTGATATCGGTACAACCAAGGTTTGCGTTGTAGTTGCCGAAAAGGATGAAATAGGAAAACTTAATGTTCTTGGAAAGGGACGTTCTAATTCCGATGGTCTCCAGCGAGCAACAGTAGTCAATATCAACAAGACTGTTGCAGCAATAAGAGCCGCTGTCGCTGATGCGGAAAGGGAGTCGTCTATTCGGATTCTTGGCGTCAATGTCGGAATCTCGGGCGCCCATGTCCACTGTATACACAGTAATTCTGAAATAAGCATCAATCAGACTGGTATTGTCAATGATTCGGATGTGAAAAGGTTTTTGGAAAAGGCGAAAACCAATATCAGGTATCTGGATATTGATCATGAAATTATTCATGTTATTCCTCAGGAATTTATTGTTGATGATCAGGAGGGATTACTTGATCCGATAGGCATGGCCGGAACTACCATGAGGGGCAGCGCCTATATTGTGGTCGGTCTGAGAACGAAGATCCGTAATATCAAACAGTGTGTTGAAAAAGCCGGACTGGAAATAAGTGCGGTTACTTTTGAGCCTGTAGCCTCTGGCATGGCGGTCATGAAGGAGCGTGAAAAGAAGAGCGGTGTTGTTGTTATTGATATTGGAGGAGGAACGACTGAGGTTGCTATATATATCGATGGAGCAATCCGATATTCAGAGGTTATTAAGGTTGCGGCAAACGATGTTACTCATGATCTGGCGCATGGAGTGAAAGCTCTTTACGAGGTGGCAGAGGAACTGAAATTAAAGTTTGGCTGCGCATACAGCCAGCTCAGTGGAGAAGATGAAGATATTTTTATTGAAGGTATTGAGGGTCGGCCGCAAAAATCTTTTCCGAAGAGCACGTTGACCATGATTATTGAGGCCAGGATGATGGAAATTCTGGAACTGGTTCGGGATTCTATCAAGCGGTCCGGGTATTATGAATATATCAATGCCGGTGCAATAATAACTGGAGGGGGTTCGCTCCTGCCGGGGACAGAGGAACTTGCCCATGATGTTCTTGGGCTGGATGTTCGTATTGGCTATCCGGAAGGGGTATCAGGAGGGATTAAGGGTTCTGTTAATAACCCTATGTATGCAACTGTTATGGGGCTTGTTGCCCATGCATTTCAGAACAATCTTTCTGAGGATCATAATTTTGCTTCTACGGAGGGAATCATTAAGGTTGATACTTCTCAAAATATCGTTGATGAACCTGAGGTTCAGGAGCAGAATCCTGCAGCAAAAAAAATATGGGATCCCATTAAGAAATTCTGGGATAATCTTTGACCGAAATGATAATAAAATCCTTTTAAAAGGGAGAACGGACCAATGGCATTTGAGCTGGATCCCGGCCTGTTTGATAGTGAACAGGGCAAAGGGGTTACCATAAGGATTGTTGGTGTTGGCGGTTGCGGAGGCAATGCGGTTAATAACATGATCGACAGGAAAATCAGCGGTGTTGAATATATCGTGTTCAATACTGACCGTCAGGCGCTTTTAAATTCGAAAGCTCCTCTCAGGGTTCAGATCGGCAAAAAGGCTACGAATGGATTAGGGGCGGGAGCTGATCCGGCTAAAGGACGGCAGGCTGCTGATGACGATCGTGAGATTATTGCTGCTCAGTTGCGAGGTGCCGATCTTGTATTTATTGCTGCGGGTATGGGCAAAGGTACCGGAACGGGTGCCGCTCCGGTTATTGCCTCAATCGCAAGGAATATGGGAATTCTGACAATCGGTGTTGTTACCAGACCGTTTAATTTTGAGGGTCAGGTTAAGGCAAAGATTGCTGATGGAGGAATCGCTGAACTGCGGAAATATATTGATACGCTTATTCTTGTTGAGAATGAGAAGATTCTGAGTATCGCTGAAGAGGGTGTGAGCGCTACTGAGGCTTTTAATATGGCAAATGATGTTCTTTACAGGGCGGCTAAAGGTATCGCTGATATTATTACGCGCCATGGGCATGTCAATGTCGATTTTGCTGATGTGCGGAGTATTATGTCCGGTGCCGGAGATGCAGTTATGGGGTCAGCTGCGGCGGCTGGAGAGAGGAGGGCACTTAAAGCTTCTTCGGATGCACTTAATAGCCCGCTTCTTGAGGGAGTGTCGGTGAAGGGTGCTAAGGGAGTGCTGGTTAACATTACCGGCGAGGTTACCATGCGGGATATGTCGGACGCGATGAACTATATAGAGGAACAGGTTGGAAGTGATGCCAAGATTATCAATGGTTATGTTGATGAGCCTCAGGTTTCGGGTGAAATAAGGGTGACTGTAATTGTTACAGGGTTCAAGCGAAAAGATAAGGAAGAAGGAAAAGACCCGCTTGTTCGTCGCCCGGTAACCCCTGTGCAGGGGCATAGATCGTCCCTGAACTCTCAGTCGGTAAGGCAGTCTGTTCATCTGCTGCCTGAGCGGCAGGAAGAGGACTTGCGTATACCTGCTTATATCAGGCGGCAGGTATCGATCCATGATCCCCGTGAAACGGGGTCCAGGCATAATACTCTCCATGACACTGATCATAATCCTCCGATAAAGGGCGGAGTGGTGGAGCATGAAGATAAAATTCAGAAAGGGTTAACTGATACACCGGCGTATCTTCGCCGGAAAAACAGCTGAATCTGAACAGTTTTTTAATAATACAGCAGTTAAGGAGTTCATGAAATATTGTACGCTTTCCGCAGAAGATGCGGTGGCTAGAATCAAGACCGGTGACAGGGTTTTTTTGCATACAGCAGCAGCAACACCTCAGAGGCTGATCGAAGCTATGGTTCAGCGCTCATCAGAGTTAAGAAATGTTGAAATAGTAAGTCTTCATACAGAAGGGGAAGCTGCTTATACAAGGCCTGAATATCGTGACAGCTTCAGATTGAATGCTTTGTTTGTCGGTAAAAATGTTCGCAATTCAGTTCAGCATGGTGATGGTGATGCCATTCCTGTTTTTTTGAGCGACGTTCCCTCCCTTTTTTATAATAATATTCTGCCGCTTGATGTTGCCCTTGTGCATGTATCTCCTCCTGATCGGCATGGCTATTGTTCTCTTGGTGTTTCGGTCGACGCTTCTCTTGCTGCTGTGCAGTCAGCGAAGCTTGTTATTGCCCAGGTGAATCCGAATATGCCCCGAACACATGGAGAGGGAATGCTGCACATCAGCAAGATTCATGCTATGGTTGATGTGTCTGATGCTCTTATCGAAACCCCTCGACGGGTTTTGAGTGATATTGAAATCCGTATAGGTAACCATATTGCCTCTATCGTCGAGGACGGAGCTACTCTCCAGATGGGCATAGGTGCGATTCCAGACGCAACTCTTACTGCACTTACCGGGCATAAGGATCTTGGCATTCATTCTGAAATGTTTTCGGACGGGGTGATGGATCTTGTGGAGAAGGGTGTGATCAATGGCACTAAAAAAAGAACGCATAAGGAAATTATCGTATCGAGCTTTCTTCTGGGAACACGAAAGTTGTACGATTTTGTTGATGATAATCCACTTGTTGAAATGCTTCCTTCAGATTATGTCAATGATACGAGGGAAATCAGAAAAAATCCTCGGGTGACGGCTATTAACAGTGCACTTGAGATTGATATGACCGGGCAGGTATGTGCTGATTCAATCGGGCATAAATATTATTCCGGTGTCGGTGGACAGATGGACTTTATTCGTGGGGCGGCGCTTTCAGAAGGCGGCAAACCGATTATTGCCTTACCATCAACAACATCGAAGGGACTCTCAAGGATTGTTCCGCAGCTTAAGCCAGGGGCTGGTGTTGTCACTACCAGAGCGCATGTGCAGTATGTTGTTACCGAATATGGTATTGTGAACCTGCATGGAAAAAATCTCAGGCAAAGAGCTGAAGCTCTTGCCAGCATTGCTCACCCTGATTTCAGGGAGGATATTTCGCGTCAGGCTCATGACCTTTTTGGCTCATACGGCAAGGGTTACAGGTAGAGGGTTGAGACTGTTTTGGTTGTCAGGTGGCTGCTTATAGTGACCTGACACCTATCAGGCTGACCATTCGACCGGTTTTACCGTTGTCTCTCCGGTATGAAAAAAACAGGTCGCTGTTTCCGGAGGTACAGTATGGGGACTGTTCTATATTCGATTCCGAAATACCGGACGCCAACAGTTGCTGGTAATTTATCGTACGCAGGTCGAGCATATACTTTTCTTGCGATAACAGTGAACGTCTGCTGTTATCAGAAGAAAATTCCTTTGCAACATCATGACTTACCTCATAGGCTTCGGCAGTAATGCCGGCTCCAATATAGGCACAGCACTCTTCTGGGTTTGAGTGAAACTGTTTCTGCATAGCGGCGATGGTTTTTATTACAATCTCCCCTGCACTTCCTTTCCATCCCGCATGCACTGCAGCAACTGCATTATGCCGATGGTCAAAAAGCATTACAGGATAACAGTCTGCAGTAAATACACATAAAAAGAGATCTTTTCTGTCGGTTATAATTGCATCATATCCGTGGTATCTGCCGGGTTTCTCAGCTGAGAGTATCTCGGTGCCATGAACCTGATCAGAGTAAACCATATTTTCAGGTTTTATACCAGCAGCAGAACAGAGGCGCTCTGTGTTTTCTTTAACACTTTCGTGGTTGTCTTCAGTATTTATCCCGACATTCAAGGACGCAAAAGGCCCTTCACTGACTCCCCCGCATCTGGTGCTTTGCAGTGCAATAAGTGACGGATACCGAGCAGTAATATTCGGGACAATAAATTTGGGCGGTATTCCGGCAGAGGGTAATCTTTCTGCGGCGTTTGGTTGCATAGAAATCGATGAATAATATTTTTTATTAAGGCCTGCTTTCAGGTCGTTCTCTGGTTATGAATGGCGTTTACTACTATAGGTCAAGATAGGATTTTTCCCGGGTGAGGTAATCCTTGGCAGGAAGATTGTGCATAAAGGTTCTTTATTTCAGGAAGAGATAGTATCTTGGTTTTAGAAAAAAATGATTACTCCTGCGACTCTCTTGTTGCTTGCGGAATAGTGATGCTGTTCCGAATATGATTAAAAGCGGGATGACTGATGACAAAAAATGATGACGAGCGATTCCCTGATCAATTCGGGCGATCTGTTCGAGCTCTTTCGGATTACATGGGCCTTGGCCTCCAGATAGCTGCAAGTTTTGCCTTTTTTGTGTTACTGGGATTCTGGGCGGATGGAAAGCTTGGAACTTCTCCATTGCTTCTTCTTGCCGGAGTTGTCCTTGGTATGTTAGGTATGACTCTTGTTTTGATGAAAGTCGTGCGTTCCGCAAATAAAAAATCATAACATATTTTAATTCTCTGCAGTATGATAATCAAGAAAGAAGCGGTGATATGAAGCCATTGTTTGAATTTTTTATTAAGTTATGTATCTTGTCCGTCATTTTATGGGGCATCGTTTTATTTGTTCTTGACCCTGGCAGAGTTGATTATCACTCGATATTTCTTGCATGGATAATGGTAATTACCAATACCGTGGCAGGCTATTTACTGTTTGATTATGCACTTGACAAGGAATCGACAGTATTCACCAAGGTTGTTTTTGGCGGTTTGACAGTTCGGATGCTTATTATGATGGCGCTTATAGCGGGTATCATTATCAGAAAACTGGCCGTAACCAACGATTTTGTTTTCTCATTTTTCGCCTTTTACTGTATTTATGTGATCGTTGAAATTCTCGGGTATCAAAAGAAAAACAAACAGAAAAAGAAAACTGCATGAAACGGGTAAACGTCATTCAAGCAAAGACTCTTCTCAAGATTATTGCTGTCCTTGTCCCTCTTCTGTTCACGATGAATGGTCTCGCTTATGCCTCGCCTGAGCAACCATCAAAAGCTTTAAAAAGTAACGTTTCAGCGCCAGCGGTTCCGGCAGTATCAGCTCCCGCAACTGAGGCTGCACAGGGTGCAGAGGTCGCTGAAGGAGAGGAGAAAGCAGGTGACGTCATCATGCATCATATTCTCGACAAAAATGTTTTGGCGTTTGAGCCGTTTGGCGAGATTTCACTTCCTAAAATCCCTCCAATCGCAGGTATCGATATTTCCATAACCAAGCATGTGGTGATGCTCTGGGTTGTATCCGCGCTTCTGTTGATTGTTTTTTCAGTAGTCAGTGGAAAGTATAAAAATATGAGTGCCACTCAGGCCCCGAAAGGACTGGCAAATGCCATGGAGGCGCTTGTAGAGTTTATCCGCCTTGATGTTGCCAAGTCGAATATCGGTCACGGTTATGAAAAGCATCTGCCGTACCTTCTGACCGTTTTCTTTTTTATTTTGTTCTGTAACCTTCTTGGCCTTATTCCTTACGGGGCAACAGCTACCGGTAACGTCAACGTTACTCTTACGCTTTCAGTGTTCACCTTTTTCGTTACTCAGATTGCCGCATTCAAGGCTCATGGCGTCAAGGGCTATCTTCAGCACCTTACTGCCGGGACTCACTGGTCTCTCTGGATTATCATGGTTCCTATCGAGATAATCGGTCAGTTTACGAAACCCTTTGCGCTTACTGTTCGTCTTTTTGCGAACATGACTGCGGGCCATATCATTATTCTTAGCCTTATCTTTATCAGTTTCATTCTGAAAAGTTATGTCGTTGCTGTAGCCGTTTCGGTTCCATTTGCCATTTTTATTTATCTGCTTGAGCTTTTCGTTGCTTTCCTTCAGGCGTTTGTTTTCACCATGCTTTCTGCGCTGTTTATAGGTCTTGCGACTGCGCACGAAGGTCATGACGAGCCGGCAGCCGGAGTTGCGCATCATTAACATGAACTCAGGATTTCAGATTGGGATAACTTTTATTGTGATACTTTTTATTGAACGCTTTTAAAACTGCTAATTATCCTTTAGCAAAAAACTTACAACAAATAAACGGAGGTAATTACAAGATGGAAGGTTTAGGTTTAGCTTATTTAGGTGCAGGCCTTGGCGCAGGACTGGCTGTTATTGGTGCAGGTCTTGGTATTGGAAATATTGCTGCTTCAGCTGCTGAAGGTACAGCTCGTCAGCCGGAAGCTACTTCGGATATCCGTACAACCATGATTATTGCCGCAGCTCTTATTGAAGGTGTTGCTCTGTTCGGTGAAGTTATCTGTGTGCTTCTTGCTCTTAAGTAATATTGAGCGGTTGTAAAAGACTCAATACCGAAGAAATCTCGATTGCGGCTGGTCTCATCAGTTCGCAATCGGGTTTTATTAATCGTTAACGGAAACATTGTTCATGCTTACGTCAGGAATTATACTTCTTGCCGGTAGTCTACTGAGCCCGAATCCCGGCCTTATTTTCTGGACTGCGGTAACATTTGTTATTGTGTTGCTTATTCTGAAGAAGATAGCATGGGGACCGATTCTCAATGCTTTGGAAGAAAGAGAAAAAGGAATTCAGTCTTCCATTGACCGCGCGCATAAGGCAAAGGACGAATCTGAAGCAATCCTGCATAAAAACAGGGAACTGCTTGCAAAAGCTGATGCTGAATCAGACAGAATTATTCGTGAAGGAAAGGATTATGCCGAAAAACTTCGCGCTGATATAACAGAAAAAGCTCATTCAGAGTCGCAAAAAATGATTGCTTCGGCAAAAGAAGAAATCGAACAGGAAAAACGCCGTGCACTGGATGTGTTGAGAAATGAGGTCGCTGATCTTGCTGTTAAAGGCGCTGAAAAGATTATCAAGACCACTCTTGATGCCGAAATGCAGAAAAAGATCGTCGAAAGCATGATTCAGGATCTTTCAACAAAACGTAACTGAAAAAGGTCACGACATGTCAAGTGTAATTGCAAGCCGTCGATATGCTTCCGCTCTTCTTTCAGCGGCTGAAGAGGGAAATTTTCTCGATTCGATAGTATCTGAACTTAAGGTGGTCAAGGAGGTTCTTGAAAATTCCAAGGATCTTGTTCAGGCTATGCGTAGTCCTCTTGTCAAGGGAGATAAAAAGATTCATATTCTTGAGGAGATCTTTAAGGACTCTATCGGTGAAAAATTGTTTCTCTTTCTAAAGCTCGTTGCCAGAAAAAAACGTGCAGGGCTTCTTCCTGAAATTATTGACGAGTTTCAAATCCTTCTTGATGATAAATGGGGGATTATCAATGTCGATATTACAAGCGCGGTAAAGCTTTCTGATGAACAGTCGAAAGAACTTGTTAAAAAACTAGGGGACTATACAGGAAAGAAAATACGTCCCAATATGCTTCTCAATGAAGAGCTTATAGGTGGAGTTTCCGTGAAAATCGGTGACACGATTTTTGATGGCAGCATTAGTCACCAGCTTCTGAAGTTCAGACAGGCACTTGTAGCCGAAAAGGCTTGATGTAATGTCGCCTGATGGTTTCATAATATCAATAGCCTGCAAGTGCAGGCTATTTTTTTAAACTTTTTTATGATATGTCTTTTTGAAGGCATTCGAAAAATCTGTAGCATCAGAACATGGGGCTTTAGCTCAGTTGGTAGAGCGTCTCGTTCGCAATGAGAAGGTCAGGGGTTCGACTCCCCTAAGCTCCACATTCTTGATATTCTGTATGTTTCTTCCTGTTCATCTCCATTACAACTATCAGGGTATGGTTAACAATACCGGGCACTGAAATTTTATCGGAGTGCTGGAAAGAGTTCTGTTTCTTTTTCCCCAGTTTTGTATTATAAGCATCTGATTTCTATAAAATGGATAATGGAGTTACTCTATGTCGGTTGCAAGATATTTTTCACGTTCAGTATTGATGCTCTTTGCTATAGGGTTATTGATCAGTTCCGGTTGTTCATCCTCGAAACCTGCTGTTACAACCCCAACCACTCTTGCTACAGAAGGTTATGCAAAAGCTGAGAAAATGTATGGGAATAAAGATTATGATGGCGCAGCCCTTACACTTGAATCACTGCTGGTAACATCCCGGGCAACGGCACTCGAAGATCACGTTCTTTTTCTCCTTGGAAAAACCTATTACAATTCCGGGCAGTATCTTCTTTCTTCAGAAATATTTACTCGTCTATTAAAACAGGTGCCTTCTACCCCATATGCACAAATAGCCCAGTTTCTGATTGCAAAATCTCATGAAAAGCTCTCTCCGCATTATGCACTGGACCAACAGGAAACCGTGAAAGCCATAGATCAGTTTTCTGTTTTTATGGATCTCTACCCTGCCCCGGATGCTTCAAAGATTTTAAGTGATGTTGAGACCTATAGGGAGTTGCTGAAGATCAATCCTGAAAATCCTCTTTATAAAGAGCGGTACCAAAAGGCAAATACTGAACTTGCAAAGGTTGATACTTTGAAATACGCAGAAAAGGCTATTCCTGTGTTAAGGGATAAACTGGCTAAAAGTGCGTATACGATTGCACAACAGTACGTTCAGCTTAAAAAGTATAAAGCGGCAGTTATTTTTTATGATGAGATTATAAAGCGTTATTCCGATACGGGTTTTGTTCAGCAGGCATGGGAGGGGAAAATAGATGCGTTGATCAAAAGGAAGAAATGGTTTGAAGCCGGACAAGTGATTGATCAGTATCTGCAGCTATACCCGTTGAAACTGCAATACATGAAAGGCATGAGAGATAAAATAGATCAAAATCTCAAAAAAAACTGACCGGGTCTGCTGTGCGTCTGGCAGTTTTTGGTGGCACATTTGACCCGCCGCATAATGGTCATCTTGCTCTCTGCCTTTATGCCAGGGAGCTCCTCGCGATTGACAGATTAATTATTTCTGTTTCAAATAATCCATTTAAGCAAAAAAGGGGAGCAGCCGATGAACATAGGAAGCGTATGGCTGAACTTCTATCCGATGAAATCAATCGTACAGGTTGTTGTTGTCAGGTAAGCGGATGGGAGCTTGAAAAAAAACAGCCATCATACACGGTTGATCTTTTACGCTATGTTCATGAACTCTACCCCCGTGACCGATTGACACTGCTTATCGGTGAAGACAGTTTCAGGGAATTTTCCACATGGAAGGATTATCGGAAGCTCATGTACTTATGTGATATAGCGGTGTTCAGAAGAGCCGCAACAGAGGATAATTTCCCGTCATCAGGCTCCCTGAGTGAAAACGGAACTATAGAGTATATTGATTTCGCCTATGAGGTTTCGTCAACTGAGATCAGGGAGTTTGTTGCAGAAGGTCAAAGTATTTCCAGACTTGTTCCTCCAGAAGTTAATCATTATATCAAAAAGCACGGGCTCTACAGGTCACAAGAATTATCTACATCGACTCAGGAGCAGAAACGCCGAGAATCCTGAACCCGTTGCGGAGTACCTGGCGCGTTGCCAGTGAAAGAAAAAGTCTTGCCTTGCATATATCTGCCTCTGCCTTGATAATAGGGCACTCCTGATAAAACCTGTGAAAGTATTCTGCAAGAGAGTGCAGGTATTCAACCATTTTTTGAGGTTCAAGGATGCGCAGGCTCGTTTTTATCATATCAGGATAGTCCAGCAGGGCAAATCCAAGCTGAAGTTCTGCCGGTGTTGTGAGCAATTGCAGGAGGTGGTGCTCACTGCTGAGGGAGGGATCAAAACCTGTTTCCTGAAGAGCCATCCGCAGCAAGCTGCATATTCTTGCATGTGCGTACTGCAGGTAAAAGACAGGATTGTCTTTTGACTGTTTTTTTGCCAGTTCAACGTCAAAGTTTAAATGGGAATCCTTACTTCTCATGATAAAAAAAAGCCTGGTAGCATCAGCCCCGACATCGTCTATCAAGTCGTCAAGGAGGTCTGCATTACCTTTTCTTGTAGACATTTTCAGTGTCTGCCCGTCCACAGTTGTTGTTACAAACTGGTTAATGGCAATCTTGATGCGCCCCGTATCGTAACCGAGTATTTTCAATGCTTCGATGACATCAGGATATTCATCGATATGATCGGCTCCGAAAACATTGACAATCATTGAAAAATTTCTCTCGAACTTTGATATATGGTAACCAATGTCAGGGAGACGATAACTTGGTTCTCCCGAGGACTTTATCAGAACCTTATCCTTTTCCTGTCCAAGCTTTGTTGTCAGAAACCAAGTTGCGCCATCATATTCCCCAATAAATCCATTCTTTCTCAGCGCATCAATTACCCGCTGATTGGTAGTTAAGCCGGCTTCATCAGGCTTATAAAGAGTGTGCTCATTAAAAAAAGAATCGTGGCGGATGCTGAGACGGTCAAGGGTTTTTTTTATCGAGGTAAAAATTATTTCTTCAGCACTATTCTTGAAGATTTGAATGTCAGATGATTCAACAAGTGCGGCGCTATACTTGTTGTATATGTTTTCAGCAATGTCCCGGATATAGTCACCTTTGTAATGCGTGTCAGGAAATTCTATTGTTTGGCCACAGCACTCCAGATATCGCAACCTGACTGATTCACCGAGAATCTGCATCTGGCGGCCTGCATCATTAAAATAGTACTCCCTTGTAACTTCGTAACCCTGGGTTTCAAGGATATTTGCAATACAGTCACCAAGCACTCCACCCCTGCCGCGTCCTATGGTCAGAGGTCCGGTTGGATTAGCGCTGACATATTCCACAATAGCTTTCTTGGTGATACCGGGGTTAACTTTTCCGTACGAATCACCATCATGAAGAACCTGTTCAACGGACTTCATGATAAAGACAGGTGAGAGATAAAAGTTAATGAAACCGGGTCCTGCCACTTCGATTTTAGCAACCGTATCAGGAGGGAAAATGAGATGGTTAATAATTTCCTGCGCAAGCTCACGAGGGTTTTTCCTGTTCTCTTTTGCTGTCAACAAGGCGATGTTTGTAGAAAAGTCGCCGAACTTTTTGTCCGAAGGCTGTTCAATAATAATCTGTTTGCTGGTATCAATACCCGTCAGGCGTATAGCTGTTTCGATGACAGGAATAAAAAAATCATGCATTTGTTTTCTTTTATAAGAGGGTCAAGGGTTGCTTTTCATGAAATAGCTGACGAAGCTCATCGGCAGATATCTGAGTAAAATCATCGATGATTTTTACAATATTCTCAAAACTGCTGAATGCATCGGCACTGTTTGTTGTTGTCACTGCCACGCATTTCATACCTGCTTTCCTGGCAGCTTCAACCCCAGGAAGTGCGTCCTCAAAAACAATACATCTCGAAGGATGAACATCAAGCAGTTCAGCCGCACGTAAAAAAATATCCGGTTGGGGCTTTCCATGGAGAACCTGAAATGGATTGACAATTGCCTGAAATGTATCCGTCAGGTTCAGGATGTCGAGGACATAATCAATGTTTCGAGGGCCTGCTCCGGTGCCGATTCCTAGAGAGATTTCATGTTGTTCAGCTGAATTGAGAAATTCGTAAAGGCCCGGCATAGGTTTGATGAGGTCGCGCGACATGACCCTGTACAGAAAATCTTTGAGTTCTGTAAGCCTTTGAGCTTCGGGCTCACTGATTTTCGGGTCTAAAAAGTAACGAAGAACATCAACTCCCTTCATTCCGGCAGTTTCAACCAGGTACCTTTCTGCATCGAGGCCCTCAAGGCCAAAATCCCTGAAGAGTTCAACCCATGAATCGGCATGAAGGCGCATATTGTCTGTGAGCACCCCGTCCATATCAAAAATAAAAGCGAGTTTCATGTTGTTACGCATTCCTGTGAAAAATTGTTGTATCACGATATTTCGCCAAGTTTCATGGCAGCTCTAACTTCCTGCATAGTATTTCTGGCAATGATTTTGGCTTTCGACTCGCCATCAAAAAGTATGTTGGTTACCAGATCCATGTGTAATTCATAATATCGCCGTTTTTCAAGAAGTGGCGCCAGTTCTTGTGAAATATTTGATGCACACATCTTTTTACAGTCCACACACCCAAGTGAACCGGAACGGCAATCATCTTCAATGCTGCTGAGCTGCTCAGGGGATGCAAATTTTTCATGGTAACTGAACACGGTACACACTTCAGGATGTCCCGGATCGTTTTTACGGATTTTTGAGGTATCGGTTACAGCTGTGCGCATTTTTTTCAGCACTTCATCAGGACTGTCAGCGAGAAGAATTGTATTGCCAAGTGACTTTGACATTTTAGCTTTTCCATCCAGGCCGACAAGGCGGGAAAATTTTGTGATTTTAGGCTCAGGCTCAGGAAAGACTGACCCAAGTATTGGGTGAGGGTAATGATTGTTGAACTTGCGGGCGATTTCTCTTGTAATTTCCACATGAGGGATCTGATCCTCGCCTACAGGAACCACATTTCCTTTATAAAGTAAAATATCTGCAGCCTGCAGAACAGGGTAACCAAGATGACCGTAAATTATTGAATCCATATTAAGATCGCGAACCTGCTCCTTGAGCGTAGGATTTCTTTCCAGTCGAGATGATGTGATCAGCATAGCAAACAACAAAAAAAGTTCAGCATGTTCTTTGATTTGCGACTGTCGGAATACCGGACTTTTTTCGGGATCAATACCTGCGGCAAGCCAGTCTATAAGCATGTCGAGCGTATGATGATATATCTCGCCTGTTTCAAGTGAGGTCGTCAGATTGTGGTAATCGGCAATGAGAAAGCATGTGTCATAGACCTTTGAACCGTTTTTGTCGAGCAGGTTCTGTTGTTGAACCCAACTCTCTAGTGCACCTGTATAGTGGCCGAGATGGAGTTGGCCTGTCGGTCGCATCCCGCTTAAAATTCGTTGTATCCCCATAAGATAATTGTTATCGCTTCGACCGGGAGCGAGCGCTGATGATTTTGGAAAGGCCGGGTTTGATAAAAGCTTATAAATGCCCAAGAAGTTATAACAGTTGACATAAAGATAAAAGGCCTTTGTTTGTTTTTTGCTATCATTGCGCTATATTGTCAAACTTGTTTTTGAAATCTTTACAAAAAGATCAAATCAAAAACTGATATATTAGGGAGTAAGTCCTATACAACACTCTGTTGCCCAACCATGTCAGATCCGGAAGGAAGCAGCATCCGGTAATTTGAGTGTGTGATATAGTAAGCTTACTCTCTTTTTTTATTTAGTCACTTTTAACAGGTCGGGGGTTGTCACACATGGAATCAGGATTAAGAAAAGAGGCGTTGCTGAATGCCCCTGTTTGCCATATTGATATAAAACAACTGAATATTGTCCCTCTTATCGACCAGATGGGTGATACTGCTTTTCAGGCACGGAATCTTGCAAGGGCCGCTTCCATTGTTGATCTCATGCAGCAGGATAAGGAGTGTGCGGTAATTGTCACCCTTGCCGGTTCGCTTATAAGTGCCGGCTTGAAGCAGGTCGTTATAGACATGATTGAAACCCATATGGTTGACGCTATTGTATCCACTGGAGCAAATATTGTTGATCAGGATTTTTTTGAAGCACTTGGATTCCGTCACTATAAAGGCACTCCTTTTATAGATGATGCGATACTCAGGGACATGCATATTGATCGCATATACGATACATTCATCGATGAGGATGACCTTAGAGTATGTGACGATACTACAGCCATTATAGCAAACTCGATGCATCCGGGAGTTTACTCCTCGCGCGAATTTATTGTCGAAATGGCAAAATATATTGAGGCTAACAACCATGACAGGAACTCCATTATCTATAAAGCATACGAGAAGGGTGTTCCGATATTTTGTCCTGCATTTTCTGATTGTTCTGCAGGGTTTGGACTGGTACATCATCAATGGCAAAATCCTGACAAGCATGTCGCGATCGACTCGGTGAAGGATTTTCGGGAATTGACCAGAATTAAAATCGAGAACGACAAAACCGGTATTTTTATGATTGGCGGGGGAGTTCCGAAAAACTTCACTCAGGATATTGTTGTGGCAGCAGAGGTTCTCGGGTATGACGATGTTTCAATGCACACCTATGCAGTCCAGGTTACCGTTGCTGATGAGCGTGATGGAGCACTTTCAGGCTCGACTCTCAAAGAGGCCAGCTCGTGGGGCAAGGTTGATACTGTTTACGAACAGATGGTCTTTGCTGAAGCAACTATCGCATTCCCGCTTATTGCCGGCTATGCTTACCACAAACGCAACTGGGAAGGACGTAAGGCTAAAAACTTTAATGCAATGCTTGATCGGCAACAGATAAACGTGTAAGGTGAAATAATGAAATTTTTTATTGACACGGCGAATCTTGATGAAATTCAGAGCGCCAGAGAGTTGGGTGTTCTTGATGGTGTAACAACTAATCCATCGCTTATAGCGAAAATTGTAGGTGACACCTCAAAGTTTACCTATCAGCATTTTAAGGATCATATTGCAAAAATCTGCGATATCGTTGATGGACCTGTAAGTGCCGAGGTGACCTGTCTTGAGACTGATGAGATGATTATCGAGGGAGAGGACCTGGCCGCCATTCACGAGAACGTGGTCGTTAAATGTCCCATGACTATCAACGGTCTAAAAGCCATACGACATTTTTCAGAACAGGGAATCCGTACGAATGCCACACTGGTTTTTTCACCAAATCAGGCGCTTTTAGCTGCTAAGGCAGGAGCGAGTTATGTGAGCCCTTTTGTAGGCAGATTGGACGATGTCAGTACCGACGGAATGGGCCTTGTTGAGCAGATAGCTACTATCTACGACAACTACGGCTATATGACCGAGGTTATTGTTGCCAGCATTCGGCACCCCCTGCATGTAGTAGAGTCGGCCATGATTGGTGCAGACATTGCAACCATACCCTATAGCGTGCTTCGACAACTTGTCAATCATCCGTTGACAGATCTCGGGCTTAAAAAGTTTATGGAAGATGCTGCCGTTATGAATAAATAATTTGTTGCTCCTCCCGCTATCAAAAAAAACAGGAAACCACTTCATCCTCTCTGAATAAAGGCTGAAAGTGGGGAGCGGTCTGAGCTTAGCGGGAGATAACCTCGATTTTAACTTTTGCTGTTCCTTTTTCGAAGAATCCCAGTTGCTTGGCAGCTTCAGCACTTAAATCGATAACACGGTCATCAACAAAAGGCCCGCGATCGTTTACCCTGACAATAATTGATGCCCGGTTATTAAGATTTGTTACTTTTACTACGGATGGCAGAGGGAGATATTTATGAGCGGCGCTAGGTCTTGACGGGTCAAATGTTTCCCCGTAGGCTGTTGGTTGTCCATTATGCTGGTCAAGGGTTTCTTTACCGTACCATGATGCCGTTCCAATTTCCTCATACGCATTAGCCTCTTCATAATTCATGGGTACGTATACCCTGCCATTGATAACGTATGGGGTGTTCTTGATTTTGCCCAATCGGTAGGCTTCCTCCGGAGAAATACCTCTAAAATCACGTTTTGAAAACGGCGCACGTGTGGAAGAACACGAACTGAGTGCCAAGGGCAACAGGATTAACCCTGCCAGTATAACCTTTCGCATCATTTCACTCATTATTGTCAATTTGCTTTAAACATAGTTATTTTACTGGAATTTCCCTTGTAACCATTATGTTTCAATAATCGGTTCTCAGCTGTACCCCTGTTTTACTATGGCTACCTATTATTATTTTTAAGAGATGATATAATGTCTGAACGACACAACGCGCCAAACCCTTTTGGTGTTCTTATTATTCATGGATTTACCGCGACGCTTGCAAGTGTAAACGCTTTACACCAGCCACTCAAGGAGCTGGGTATTCCAGTTTGCATGCCACAACTTGCAGGACATGGGGCACAGTCTCCAGAGGCGCTCCGGGGTGTTACCTGGGAAGCCTGGATGGCCGATGCCGTACGCGCGTTTCAAGAACTCCGTGTTGAAGCGGAGCACGTTATCGTGATCGGTCACAGTATGGGTGCTCTTATTGCTCTTCATCTTGCCTTCAGGTATAAAGGACAAGTTGATTCGCTGGTACTCGTTGCACCTGCTATCAAGCTCGCATCTCTCCTGGCTCCCGGACGACCGTTCTATTTTGCTGCACCGATTGTCAGCAGAATCGTCAAAAAATGGGAGCTGAAAACTGATTTTACCGAAATGAGGTCCGAAGGTTGCGCTCCGCATTATGCCTGGGTTCCAACTGATGCTATTGTTTCGTTTTTCGAGCTGATAGAAAGAAGCATGTTGTTGCTCGGTGATATCGATATACCTGTGTTTATTCTTCATAACCGAAAGGAAAGCACAGTTCTACCTGAAAGCGCAACAATACTCTATGACAAAATTGCTACAGACCCCTCCGAAAAGTCCATTATGTGGCTGGAACGTTCGGACCATCAGACTTTTTGTGACTGTGAAAGGGAAAAGGCGATATCCGCAATTATAGAATATGTTTCAGGACGAATCTCAAGAAAAACAATTTCTGTCTGATGATGCGGATCATAGATTTGAGTCACACCATCGAACCAGGTATGCCCTGCTATCCCGGTACTCCAGAACCGATATTCAACCCACTGTCTGCCATTGAAAAGGATGGATATTCGGAACAACTTTTTACGTTATCCTCGCATACCGGAACCCATGTTGACCTGCCTTCCCACATTCTTTCAGAAGGCAGCTCACTAGACGACTTAAACCTTGACAGGTTTACCGGAAACGGTATAGCGATAGATGTCAGCAGTAAGGCAGGCAAACTGATTCAGAAAGAAGCGTTTTATGGGTTTGAGCCTCTTATTGGTACATGCGACTTTCTCTTGCTTTACTCCGGTTGGAGCCGATACTGGGGTTCTCCTGATTATTATTGCGGATACCCTGTACTTGCTCCTGATGCAGCGCTCTGGTTGACAGGATTTAATCTGAAGGGGATAGGCGTTGATATGATATCCGTTGATGCCCCTGATTCTATCGATTTTTCTATTCATAGACGACTTCTTCAAAGTGGTATACTCCTCATTGAAAACCTTTCTGATCTCTTTCCGCTTTTGAACTCCCCTTTTAATTTTTTTTGTTTCCCGTTAAAAATCGTACATGCAGAAGCGGCGCCCGTGAGAGCGGTTGCTATGGTTTCAGATGAAAGAAAGGCGTGATTATTTAATTGGAACTTTCGTAAGAGGGCATTACATTGAGTGCCTCAGGAGAAATCCATTGTTCTTTTCCATCGAAACAACCCTAGTATGAACACCATGTTTTTGTTTTCATCTATTACCAAAAAAGTGCTTATGGCACTTGCCGGGCTTTTTCTGGTAACTTTTTTATGTGTGCATCTCGGTATCAATCTGATGCTGTTGAAAGGTGATGGAGGGCGCTCGTTTACCGAAGCCGCAACCTTCATGGGTACCAATCAACTTATCAAAGTTTTCGAGATTGTGCTCTTCGCTGGATTTCTGCTTCATATAATCTTCGGTATTCTGGTTTCTTTCCAGAATCGTGCAGCACGACCGATAGCTTATGCTTGCGGCAACAGTTCTGAAACATCGTTTTTTTCAAAATACATGTTTCATACCGGCATTATTGTTTTCATATTCCTTGTCTTGCACTTTATCGACTTCTACCTTATCAAGGTCGGTGTTGTTGCCCCTCCAGCCGGCATAGCAAGTCATGATTTCTACCATCGCACTCTTCTTCTGTTTTCAACTCCCTGGTATTCAATTCTTTACATTATCTGCTTCGCATTTCTTGGGATTCATCTCAATCATGCGATTCAGTCAGGATTTCAGACGCTTGGCTTGAACCACAGTAAATATACCGATGCAATCAAGTTTATCGGCTCTGCCTATTCGGTCTTCATTGCAGTAGGCTTCAGCGTTATTCCGATATATGTTTTATTTTTTAAATAGGTTAATAATTTCCGACGACTGTGTTATTCACCGAAAACAACATTCATAACACTCTTCAATGACACGCCTCAACGCCAGAGCCCCTGAAGGGCCGGTAGCTGAAAAATGGACTGCCTACAAATCGGGCTGCAAGCTGGTAAACCCCAACAATAAACGCAAACTTGACATCATCGTTGTAGGTACGGGTCTCGCAGGGGCTTCAGCTGCTGCATCTCTCGGACAACTCGGTTACAATGTCAAGGTATTTTGTTACCAGGACACTCCTCGCCGTGCTCACAGTATCGCAGCACAAGGTGGAATCAATGCCGCTAAAAACTATCAAAACGACGGCGACAGTGCCTACCGGTTATTTTACGACACCATTAAAGGTGGCGATTACCGTGCACGGGAAGCCAACGTGTACAGACTTGCCGAGGTCAGTAACCAGATTATTGATCTTTGCGTAGCACAGGGAGTGCCTTTCGCTCGCGAATACAGCGGTCTTTTGACCAATCGCTCGTTCGGAGGAGCACAGGTATCAAGAACTTTTTATGCAAGAGGTCAGACAGGCCAGCAACTGCTGCTTGGCGCCTATGGCGCGTTAAGCAGCCAGATTGCATCAGGCAATGTTACGCTTTACAATCGCCGCGATGTTCTCGATATGGTGCTTGTCGATGGAAAAGCACGAGGGATCATCACCCGTAACCTTGTTACTGGTGAAATAGAACGCCACGCTGCTCATGCCGTTGTGCTTGCTAATGGCGGTTATGGCAATGTTTTTTTTCTCTCCACTAACGCCATGGGTTCCAACGTGACCCCGGCATGGAGTGCTTATAGAAAAGGCGCAATGTTTGCCAACCCTGCGTTTACCCAGATTCATCCAACCTGCATTCCAGTGCATGGCGATGCTCAGTCCAAGCTTACCTTGATGAGTGAAAGCCTTCGGAACGATGGAAGAATATGGGTTCCTCTTAAATTAAAAGATGTTGAAAGGCTCAGGAACAAAGAGATCAAGCCTTCTGATATTCCAGAGGCAGACCGGGATTATTATCTGGAGCGGCGATATCCTGCGTTCGGCAATTTAGTGCCGCGGGATGTAGCTTCAAGGGCTGCCAAGGAACGTTGTGACGCAGGTTTCGGTGTGGGAAGTACGGGCGTAGCGGTTTATCTTGATTTTGCCGATGCAATAAAACGCAAGGGCCACGACACCATTGACTCTCTCTACGGCAACCTCTTTCAGATGTACCAGCAGATCGTTGCAGAAAGCCCCTATGAAACTCCGATGATGATCTATCCGGCAGTTCATTATACCATGGGCGGTCTTTGGGTTGATTATGAACTGATGACCACTATTCCCGGTCTCTATGCAATCGGCGAATGCAATTTTTCAGATCACGGAGCGAATCGTCTTGGTGCTTCTGCACTTATGCAGGGTCTTGCAGACGGTTATTTCGTACTTCCCTACACCATAGGCAACTATCTGGCAACTGAAATTCACACTCCCCGTTTTGATACATCAGCGTCTGAATTCAACATTGCCGCCGAGGCCGTCACTGACCGCCTTAAGACCATAAAAAACAGTGGAGCTAAGGAATCCGTCGACCATTTCCATCGTCGCCTTGGCAAGATCATGTGGGAATATTGCGGAATGGCGAGAAATGAGGCTGGTCTGAACGAAGCGCTCTATCTCATTGACGAGCTGCGCAAAGAGTTTTCCCAGGGGGTTAAAATTCCCGGCGGACTGGACGAGTATAATCCCGAGCTTGAGAAAGCCTGCAGGGTAGCGGATTTTATTGACCTTGGTGAACTCATGGTGCGTGATGCCCTTCAACGAAGGGAATCATGCGGAGGACACTTCAGGGACGAGTACCAGACCAGCGAAGGCGAAGCTTTGCGCAATGATGATGAATTCGCATTTGTCGGTGCATGGGAATACAAGGGGCGTGATGCTGCTGCTGAGTTGCACCGTGAGGAACTTCAATTCAACGAGATCAAGCTCTCCCAGCGGAGCTATAAATAACAGGTTATTATGAATTTTACGCTGAAGATCTGGCGACAGAAACGCGCAAGTGCCAAAGGGCAGATGGTTTCATATGATGTGACGGACATCTCTCCTGACAGCTCTTTTTTTGAAATGCTCGACACCTTGAACCATAAGCTTATCATGAGCGGCGGTGATCCTGTTTCCTTTGACCACGACTGCCGGGAGGGTATCTGCGGCACCTGCAGTCTTTACATCAACGGACGTCCTCATGGACCTGAAAAAGGGGTAACTACCTGTCAGCTGCACATGCGTTCGTTCAAGGATGGCGATACCATCCATATCGAACCATGGAGAGCTAAAGCTTTTCCTGTCATCAGTGATTTGATTGTTGACCGGAGTGCGTTCGATAAAATTATTCAGGCAGGTGGCTTTGTATCGGTTAATACCGGCGGAGTGCCTGACGCCAATACCATTCCTGTGCCGAAAGAGAAGTCGGATGAAGCGTTTGATGCTGCGACCTGCATCGGCTGCGGCGCATGTGTTGCTGCCTGCTCCAATGCGGCGGCAATGCTCTTTATCGGGGCAAAGGTTTCGCATCTTGCTCTCCTTCCCCAGGGCCAGGTAGAAGCGGCCAAGCGGGTAGAGAAGATGGTTGCATGCATGGATGATCTCGGCTTCGGCAACTGCAGCAATACCTATGCCTGTGAAACTGAATGTCCTAAAGGTATTTCAGTATCCAATATTGCCCGCATGAACCGGGAGTTTCTCGGCTCAAAACTTTTTGCCGAAAAGGAAAAGATTGTGCAGGATTCCCTTTAGCGGAAAGAACCGGCTCACTCGTTCTCATGTGGAATAAATGAGCCGGCTTCAAAAGGAATTCATAGCATAACTCAAGATGATTATTGTCGCAGTTTTGTTGCGCAGTAGTTTCCTCAGTTTCTTCTGACTTCTCTTATTCGGATGAAATGCATTTCTTTATCCTCTTCGTTTACTTAAATACAGCTCATCTCTATTTCTGCCAGAATTGTCAAATTCATCGGACTGATTGTCTTAGTTACAAAGAAGTAGTATAAAAATGCTGCAGCACTATCTTCGTGCCCTGTACTATGGAAAAAGTACAAGAAAAGCTGAGTATTGGTTATCTTTGTAATGAAGATGAATTCTTTTAATTGAAAATCTGTTGAACCAAGTAAGGAAATTATCATACGGGGAGATTGACAGCTATGAAAAAAAACACAGGTCTGTGGATTGATCACAAAGAAGCCGTTTTGGTTTCAATTCAGGACGACAAGAGTCTTGTACAGAGAATTGAATCAGGCGCTGAAAGACATCATAAACCATCGGGGGGCTGGAAATCAGGGGGAACTAATGTCGCTCAGACTGTCTCCAATGAACATATTGATGAAGAACGGCGTAAACACCAGTATCATGCTTTTTATCAGCGAGTGATGGAGTTGCTCGAAGACTCTGCAGGGCTTGCGATTTTCGGCCCTGGCGAGGCAAAAGTTGAACTTGCCAAAGAGATTTCAAAGGTGAGCGAGCTGCATAAAAAAGTAACCGTAATTGAGGCTTGTGAGCGTTTGACAGAAAATCAGCTGGTTGCAAAAGTTAAGCTGTTTTTTTCTTCCCGAAAGTGAACATTTGGTTGAACGTTTGGAATTACCAGAATAAAAGTGTAGTTGGTACATAGTAATAAAGAATAGAGTTAAAGAACAGAACTTCAAGGGATTCAGCCCGAGTAATAGTTATTGGGCTGTACATGTGGGTTTCTCATCCCGAAAGGTTCAAAAATGAATGTATGGAAATACTGTTCCTATTATTTCTGATTGTTGTTAACGGTCTTTTTGCAATGTCGGAAATCGCACTGGTAACGGCAAAGCGCTCGCGCCTGTCAAAGCTTGCTGAGGATGGGGAAAAAGCCGCAGCAGTTGCCATGAAGCTTGGTCAGGAGCCTTCCAGCTTTCTCTCGACGATCCAGATAGGAATAACTTCTATTGGTATTCTCAATGGTATTGTCGGGGAGGGCGCTCTTGCCAGCCCACTAGCGATAAAGCTTCAATTATTCGGTATGGATCCGGAAATAAGTCACATTATTTCCACTGCTGTCGTTGTGCTATCGATTACGTATGTCACCATTGTTGTCGGGGAACTTGTACCTAAGCGGCTTGGGCTGTTTAATCCGGAAGGAATAGCATGTATGGTTTCACGACCCATGCTGACACTGGCAACGATAACTCGCCCTTTTGGCAGATTGCTGACGGCATCGACAGATGCTATTTTGCGTCTAATGGGGAAGCATCCTCAAATAATGCCGAGTGTTACAGAGGAGGAAATTCATGCAATGCTTGAGGAAGGTTCTGAAGCTGGGGTCATAGAACAGCATGAACATGAGATGGTCCGTAATGTTTTCAGGCTTGATGACCGTCAACTTGGGACGCTTATGGTTCCAAGAGCAGATATTGTTTTTCTTGATGTTGCTTTGCCGCTTGACGAAAATATCAGTAGAGTGACTGAATCGGAACATTCCCGTTTTCCGGTCTGCAATGGAGGACTTCAGTCTCTGCTAGGTGTCGTAAATGCTAAACAGCTGTTGTCTAAAACCCTGAAAGGTGGACTTACAGAATTTACCTCGCAGCTGCAGCCCTGTGTCTATGTCCCTGAAACCCTGACGGGTATGGAGTTGCTCGATCATTTCAGGACTTCCGGGACTCAAATGGTTTTCGTGGTAGATGAATATGGTGAAATCCAGGGTCTTGTAACTCTGCAGGATATGCTTGAAGCAGTTACAGGGGAGTTTGTGCCTCGAAACCTGGAGGATTCATGGGCAATCCAACGTCAGGATGGTTCCTGGCTGCTTGATGGGCTTATACCAGTACCGGAGCTAAAAGATACACTTGAGTTGAAATCTGTCCCTGAAGAGGACAAGGGGCTGTATCACACCCTCAGTGGTCTGATGATGTGGCTACTTGGGCGAATGCCAAGGACTGGAGATGTTATGACCTGGGAAAACTGGACTTTGGAAATTGTTGATCTTGATGGTCAGAGGATTGATAAAGTACTGGCATCAAAACTTTCGGAAGATCTAAAACAGGATGACGGACATACTGAAGAACCTGCTGCTTAAAGGTAAAAGATTCTCTGAAATACTACTATTTTCTCTTCAGCCCCATTTGCTTACATTATGATTGTGCTGTTTCGATAGGATTTTTTTAATGACATAGACAATATTTATATGCCTATACCATCAAAAGTTAGGTCTGTCGGGATTTTTCTGGCAATTATTTCAGTAGGAGGAACTCTTTCTTCCTGCCAGAAAAAGATGAGTGATGTACTCGTGGAAAAAGTTATCGAACAATCGACAGGAAAGAAGGTTGACGTTAAATCCGGTGGCCAGGATATAACCATTGAGTCAGAAGGGAAGAAAATTCAAATTCAGGCGAACAGCTCAGTCTGGCCATCTGATATGCCGGCTGAAGTTCCTAACTTTTCTTATGGCAAGATCAAAGCGGTGACCCGCTCCACAATGCCCGAAGGGAAAAGTTGGTCGGTGGTGTTCGAGAATGTAACAGGAACAGTAGTTAAGGATTACGAGAGCAAGCTTAAAACGAGCGGTTTTAAAACTGTTTCCACAACAGTAACATCTGATCAGGGTGAAGGAGGAACCGTATCCGGCACCAAAGAGAAACTGAACGTTACCCTTATTGTTGGCAGCGGCAGTGCTTCACTTACAGTGGTTAAAGAATCATGATTAGTACAGCTCAAGAAATTGTATGACTCAACAGAAACCGGATTGTTTGTTTTGCCGTATTGTGCGGGGAGAGATTCCAGCTACAATTGTCTATCGAAACAATCACGTATTGGCGTTCAGGGATATCACGCCGGTAGCTTCCCAGCATGTCCTTATAATTCCGCTAAGGCATATCGCTACGCTTAGTGATTTGACTCCGGAAGATGAAGGAATTGCAGGGCATATTCTTCTTGCTGCCGGCACTGTGGCTGAAATACTTGGTATTAGAGAATCAGGCTACAGGCTTGTATTTAATAATGGCAGTGATGCCATGCAGAGCGTTTTTCATATTCATGGCCATCTGATTGGTGGAAACCTGATGGGATGGCCCCCCTTTCCCGGATTGTTTTCAATACACTGACGCCTCCCACTCCTCCCCTTTTTTTAGTGCCATAACCTTCAGGGTATTATATTGAGCGCCGACAGGAAAAAATGCTCTATGCAATTTTTCCCCGGCACTGATTGTTATTTAGGTTATAATTAGTCCTATTTATTTTTTTATTGTTTTGCAGGAGATCGGAGAATGCGACTATCTGATTTGAAAGTCGGTGATAAAGCTGAAGTTACGGCAGTAAAGGCAGAACATGCTGTACGTCGAAGGATTATGGATATGGGACTCATAAAAGGCACCCGGTTCAAGGTTCTCAGGGTTGCTCCACTCGGTGATCCAATGGAAATATTTTTTAAAGGACTCCACCTCGCCATGAGAAAAAATGAGGCAGAAGGGATTATAGTCAGAAAGGTCGGAGATGGAGCTGATACCGTTCCTCTTTTTGGGGACAAGCGAGTTCTTTGGAGGTTTGGAGGCAGGAATGATTGAAAGCAAAGAGATACGTATCGCGTTAGCCGGCAATCCCAATTGCGGAAAATCCTCCCTTTTCAACGTCCTGACTGGTGCTCATCAGAAGGTTGGCAATTTTCCGGGAGTTACTGTTGAAAAACATGAAGGGTATCTTGACTACAAGGGATATCGGATTATAGTCGTTGATTTGCCCGGGACCTATTCCCTTACTCCATACTCACCGGAGGAGATAGTGACAAGAGAGTATCTCATCAAGGAGCGTCCAGATGTTGTTGTCAATGTTCTGGAGGGTCCAAACCTTGAAAGAAACCTTTTATTGACGACACAGCTGATGGAGCTGGAAGTGGATTTTCTTGTTGCCCTGAATATGATGGATGAGGTGGAGGAAAAAGGCATTGTTATAGATATAAAGCAGTTACAGGCTCTTTTCGGGTGTCACATTATACCGACATCAGCAAAGAAAAAGACGGGGCTTGATTCACTGCTTGATCATATAATCAGGGTTTTTCTCAACGATATTAAGATTCGTAAAAACAAGTTGTTTTTTCGCCCCGAACTTGAGTCCGTTGTCGAAAAAATCACATCTCTCCTTTTGCATCATAAGGAATTAAGCGGTTTTAATGCCAGGTGGCTGGCGATAAAACTTTTAGAGAATGACAGTGAAGTATATCATCAGGTTCAACAGTATCCAGTTTGGGTAAAAGTTGAACTTGCTCTGCAGGATGCAATCAGAGAGGCTGAGCAACTGCACGATTCGGAGCCGGAAATTCTTATTACAGAGGATCGACATGCCTTTATTCGAGGAGCCATGAAAGAGTGTGTTCGGCAATCGGATGAGGGAAAGGCTACAATAACCGATTATATCGACAAGGTGGTGCTTAACAGGGTTCTTGGTATACCATTTTTTTTACTGGTTGTGTGGGGGATATTTCAGTTGACCTTTTCACTTGGTTCGCTGTTTACCAGCGGACTTGCATTTATATTCAGCACTATCGCTTCAGGTATCGGCCCTTTTCTTTCAAATGACACCCTGCGTTCAATTGTGGTTGATGGCATTATCGCCGGGGTGGGTGGAGTTCTGATTTTTCTTCCTAATATTGTGCTGCTATTCATCGGACTTTCCTTTCTTGAGGCTTCCGGCTACATGGCACGGGCCTCATTTGTAATCGACAGGGTAATGCATCGTTTCGGCCTGCACGGGAAGTCCTTTATACCTCTAATAACCGGGTTTGGTTGTTCAATTCCTGCTATGATGGCGACACGAACACTAAAAAGTCCCACGGACAGGCTTGTAACCATAATGATTATTCCCTTTATGAGTTGCGGGGCCAAACTGCCTGTTTATGTTATGCTGACTGCCGCTTTTTTTGCCCCAGCTGTGGCGGCCAATGTCATGTTTGGTGTCTATCTGCTTGGCATTGCCGTCGGACTCTGGACTGCGTGGCTTCTTAAGTCCACTATACTTAAAATAGATTCTGAGCCTTTTGTTATGGAGTTGCCGCCATACCGCTGGCCCACACTGACATCCGTTCTTTTTCAGGCAAAGGTTAAGGCGCTGATGTATGTGAAAAAAGCCGGGACGCTTATTTTAAGTGCTGTCATTATAATATGGGCAGCAAGCAATTATCCCCGTTATACTCCGCTTGAAACGGAGTTGTCGTCAGAAACGGCACGTATTGCCTCGAGCAGTATGAATCAAGCTGAAAAAAATGCCAGCAAAATGTTTCTTGAAAGGCGTATCAAGTCCGAACAGCTGGAATACTCTCTTGCAGGAAGGGCGGGAAAAGTTCTTGAACCGCTGATCAAACCTCTTGGCTTTGACTGGAGGATTGGAATTGCTCTTGTAACCGGATTGGCAGCAAAAGAAGTGGTCGTATCAACAATGGGGACAATATATTCTATCGGGCAAAGCGATGGATCTCCCAAAGAGCTCAAATCGATTCTCAGAAATGATCCATCTTTCAGCAAGGCAACAGCCTTGAGTCTCATGGTGTTTGTGCTGCTTTATATTCCATGCGTGGCAGCTATCGGTGTTATGAAAAAAGAAGTCGGGCGCTGGCGCCCGGTGCTTCTCTATTCTGTATACTCTTTGTCGGTAGCATGGGTACTCTCTTTTGCCGTATATCGCATTGCTCTTCTTATACAGTGACTTCCGTCGGTTCTTCCACAGCAGTAGAGATCAGTCCGGACTCTTCCGCTTTCAGAATAATATCATCCACAGGAGTGGTCATTGGTACAGGTGTGCCATCGGTCATCGTGAGTATTATTGCCGGATGAGCTTTCTGATGGTCTGCCATTATCGACTCCCAGTGGTTGTGCGCACTTTCGTCAAGTGCGCTCCATGCGTGCCGTCCTCTGCATTTCGGAAATTTAGAACAGCCGAGCCAAAGTCCCCTTTTTCCGCTTCTGAGGTATAGTGGCGAACCACACTTTGCACAGGCTATATCCGTCAGTACCGGAGGGGTTTTCAACGGTTCGATGTGGCGCTGTTTATTGAGATTAAGCAGTGTATTGCACTTTGGGTAGTTAGAACAGGCCAGAAAAGCACCGAGTCTGCCTTTTCGAAGGAGCATGCGTCCGTCTTTGCAGGAAGGGCATACAATGGCGGTATCTTTGGGCTTCTCCTTGTTCGTGCTTATTGCTTTGATGTTTTTACACTTCGGATAGCATGAACAACCAAGAAATTTCCCGCTGGCGGTCCATTTGATTATCATCTGCCCCTTTCCGCACTTATCACAGGTGGAGGTGTCGCTGTTTTGCGGAATGATTGGATCGTTTTTGCGAAGATCCAGAACAGATTCCAGTGGCTTATAGAAACTGTCAAGAACCTTTTCGTATTCGTCATCACCACTTGCAACCTTATCAAGTTCGTCCTCCATATAAGCTGTAAAGCCAACATTGAATAGATCAGGAAAATTCGCGACCAGAATCAGTGAAACATCTTTACCGAGTTCAGTCGGGCTGATTTTTTTCTTTTCAAGCTCAACATAGCGACGTTCCTGAAGCGTTGAAAAAATAGAGGCGTAGGTAGACGGTCTACCTATACCGAAATGATCAAGATCCTTTACCAGTGTTGCTTCACTATAGCGGGCCGGAGGACGGGTAAAGCTCTGTTTCTGATCAAGGTCAGCTATAATAAGTGGATCATTCACCGATAACTTGTCCGGCAGTTTTACCAGAGCTTCTTTTTCTATATCCTCTTTGGTAGATGTCTGTGCCTCGTAGTCAAGCTCTTTCTGATCATCATAAACACGCATAAATCCTGGAAACAGAATTCTGCTGCCTGTAGCCCTGAACTGAAATTTCTGTAGAGTATCCTCAACATCCACTCGAGTCTGTTCGATCTTAGCAGGTGCCATCATGGCGGCAAGAAAGCGTTTCCAAATCAGTTCATATAATTTATACTGATCAGGAGTCAGATACTGTTTAAGCTGTTCTGGTTTTTTTGAAATTGAGGTTGGCCTTATTGCTTCATGAGCATCCTGGGAATTTTTTCCGGCTTTAGCGGCTCCTCCGAAGCCAATGTACTCTTTACCGAACTGTTCGCCGATATAACCTCTGGCCTCGCTTATCGCTTCAGTACCTATACGTGTTGAATCGGTTCTCATATAGGTTATAAGGCCGGCGGCACCTTCTGCACCAAGATCAATTCCCTCATAGAGCTGTTGGGCCGCACGCATGGTTCTCTGTGATCCGAAACCAAGCTGGTTTGATGCAGCCTGCTGGAGAAGCGATGTTGTGAATGGCAGTGGCGGTTTACGTTGCTGGGTACGAGGTGCGATATCGTGGACAGAAAAAATGCCTTTCTTGACACGGGCAGCAATGGCTTCGGCCTGATCCCGATTGGTCATCTCAGGTTTATCACCATCGAAGCGGATCAGCCTGGCCCTGAATGATTCTTTTTCCGGGGTAATGAAATCAGCGGCAATAGTCCAGTACTCCTGTATCTGGAATCGATTGATCTCGGCTTCCCTTTCGCAGATCAGGCGCAGTGCGACGGATTGTACTCTTCCAGCGGAGAGACCACGCTGTACTACTTTCCACAAAAACGGGCTGATCTTGTAGCCAACTATTTTATCAAGTCCCTGACGGGTTTGCTGAGAACGTACAAGTCGGTAGTCAATCTGTTTCGGTGACTGAATCGAAGAAATAATGGCGTTTTTGGTGATTTCGTTAAAAAGCACACGGAATACAGGCTTTTTTGTCAATCCGATTTCATTGGAAATATGCCATGCTATAGCCTCCCCTTCGCGGTCAGGGTCAGTAGCAATGAGTATTTCGTTTGCTTCAGCGGCCAGTTTTTTTATTTGCCTGACTACCTTTTCCTTTCCGGGAATAACTTCATAACGAGGCTCATAATGATGCTCAAAATCAAGCCCGATCTCTTTTTTCGGCAGACCTTTGATATGACCTACTGATGCGAAAACTGTATATTTGTCACCAAGGTATTTATTGATGGTTATTGCCTTTGAGGGAGATTCGACAATAATCAAGGTCCTGTCCCTGGCAGATAGTGTGGTTGTTTTTATAGCCATTGATCAGTCCCGGTAGTAAGAGCGTTACAATTAAATTTTGAAAAAGATAGGTGTTGAAGAGCAAAAAACAAATTTTACCGTTGTTCCCATAAGCACTCATCTTGTTATTATAGGCTGGAACAGTTCTTTTACTTGTTATAAAAGCCTGTTCTGCAGACCAAAAAAATATATTTTATATTGTTGAGACTCCTTTGTAATGTTTACGAAATAAATAGCAATTGACAACCATGTTCCACTCTTCGCTTCGTATTTATTATCGTTTTGCAGTTATGATGGCAGTTTTTCTCCAAATGCTTTCTTTCGGCACATTGTCAGCTGCACCTCAGGCGCAGATTGATCAGATAACAGTTCCTCTCCATGTAAATACAGGAAACGACCAGGGATATACCATCAAGGTCCTTTCGCTTCGAAGTGCGAATGGATTCTTGATAGATATTGAATCAATGGCAAGGGCATTACGCCTGAGCTTTCTAAAAAAAAATGAAGGGGTGCTTGTTTTAGAGGAATCTTTCGGGGTTCCAGGCAGCAGCTGTACGGCTATGATCAATAATAGTTTTGTACGGGTTACTTCAAAGGACCCAGAGCGTCCTTTCAGGATTATTCAGTTAAAGTCAACTCCTTTATCGATACAGTCCAAGATCTATTTGCCAGTCTCTCAAGCTTGCCGGCTTTTTACGATATGGCTGGACAGGGAGATTGTCTACAATTACTCATCAAGCACCATGAACGCATGGTTGCGGGGTAAACGTTTTGGTGAATCTCTCGGAATGATAGGCGTCGTAAAAAAAGAAGAATTACCATTACCTCAAGTAGAGCTCAAACCTGCTGAAGAGGCCGCAACGGTTATTACAGGTATTGAAATTGAAAATCGTGCGAACGGGGCCATTTTAAGTTTTTCAGCTTCCGGCCCTCCTACACAGTACTCGCTGCTTAAGCCTGATTCGGAAGGATATGTTTATTTCTCTTTTGAAAAAGCAACCTGTGATGTCAACTCCTTGTCAAAAATATATAGTGGTGGTGTTGTAAAAGCTGTTACCCCTAAACAATTTACTGAAGGTGGTCTGCAGTTTACAGTTGCACTGGACAATAAGTCGTATGTCATTTCATCTGTCGAGTTTCATCGCGATGAAAAAAATAACAGGTATGTACTTTATGTACGCAGTAATGCAGATGTGCAGGAAATTCGTAAAAAAGAGAAGGAGCAGCAGATCGCACAAGTGCTCAGCCGTGACGTAGAAAAGTGGAAGCTTAACACTATTGTTCTTGATGCGGGTCATGGAGGCAAGGACCCGGGAACAATTGGTTTCAATGGTACTCGAGAAAAAGATGTGGCGCTTAATATTGTTCACGATCTCGGAACGTTTATTACACAAAAGTGGCCTGATGTTAACGTTGTTTATACAAGAAAGGATGATCGTTTTATTCCTTTGCATGAACGCGGGAGAATAGCAAACCAAAGTGGAGGGAAACTCTTTGTCAGTATTCACTGTAATGCGAGTCCGAACAGAACTGCCCGCGGTTCAGAAGTTTATATTCTCGGACCTCACAAAAACAAGGCGGCTCTCGACGTCGCGATGTTCGAAAACGCGGTAATCCGACAGGAAGAGAATTTTCAGGAGCAGTACAAGGGTTTTTCCGAAGAGCACCTTATAATGAGCAGTATGGCTCAGAATGCTTTTGCGAAGCAATCTACCACTCTGGCTCAAAATATTCTCAAACCTGTTGAAAGGCAACCAGTCAATAATTCTCGTGGAGTTCGTCAGGCCGGTTTTATGGTGTTATGGACGCCTTCAATGCCAAGTGTACTTGTGGAAGTAGGGTATTTATCCAACGCGGAGGAGGAGCGGATGCTCCGGGATCGTCAAGTGCAGACAAAGGTTGCCTATGGGATTTTTCGTGGACTTCAGGTCTATCGGAAAAATTACGAGACAACGAGTATGGCAGCCCTTGCTGAGTGATACCTGAAAAGCATGTAATCGGGCGCTTGAATGAGCGCCTTTTTTTTATATTGCGAAGTTGTCGACCGACGCACTTTCGCTGGTTGACATATTGCTGTTTTAATAAGGATATTGTCGTGTTTGTGGCTGACTACTCTCTTTGTTATGAATGATGTTGCTCTCCGGATTTTAAATCGATTATCGAAAGCTGGAAATTTCTTGTCAGGTGAAGATATTTGCCGTGAGTTTGGCATTACCAGAAGTGCGGTTTGGAAGCATATTACGTTACTGCGGTCTGAAGGTTATCAAGTCGATGCCCTGACCGGACTGGGATATCGGCTTTCGGGCATGACAGGACGCCCTGTTGATGCTGAGGTTACTCCGTTTTTACAAACCAGACGTCTTGGAAAAAACATCCATTACCACGGAGTTATCGCATCAACCAATATTGCAGCAAAGGCTCTAGCCGGTGACGGCTCGCCAGAAGGCAGTGTAGTTGTTGCAGATTCTCAGACTGGTGGCCGGGGTAGAATGGGACGGACCTGGGTTTCTCCTTCGGGAGTAAATCTATACTTTTCACTTATTTTGCGCCCGGTGGTTCCTTCTGTCCGTGTCCCTCAACTCACACTTCTTGTTGCAGCAGCAATTCATCAGGCGTTAAGCAATGTCGGGTTTACTATTGCCCCGCTGATCAAGTGGCCGAACGATATTCTTGTTCATGGCAGGAAATTATGTGGTGTACTGTGTGAAATGCAGTCAGAACCTGATCTGACTCATTTTGTTGTTGTAGGTATCGGTATAAATGTCAACCAGTCTGAGATGCCCCAAGAGCTTAAGTCTGTTGCAACCTCACTTTTTTTAGAGTCAGGCCATATTTTTTCGAGACCTGAGCTTCTTGCTGCTGTATTGAATCACTTCGAGCCAATCTATGATACTTGGCTTCTCGAAGATGATCTTGGTTTTATACTTCCCTATCTCGAAAAACATTCTCTTCTTCAATCGAAGGACGTGACTATTGATCAGCTTAATCGAACTTTGAGCGGCAGGGTTTCAGGGATTTCACGTGGCGGGGAATTGATTGTTGAGGGTTTTGACGGGCAAACTTTACTTATTTCATCTGGAGAAGCTCATCTTCGGAAATAAAGATTTTAATAAAATTACTCATTTTACTTTTTATGGATCAAAATACTCTCCACCCTCAGATTAAAGCAGCATATCGAGTGCTTGAAACCGGTGAACCTATCAGCAGGGCTGAAGCTGTTCAGCTGGCCACTTTGCCGGGTGAGCTTGCGCTTGATCTTGCATCTCTGGCAAACAAAGTCAAAAACCGTTATGGAAGCGGCGGCGAATACCTTCACGCATGTTCTATCATGAATGCCAAATCGGGGGTATGCGGAGAAAACTGTAAGTTTTGTGCGCAGTCCAGGCATAACCATGCTGATATTGAGGTATATGATCTTGTGAATGAAGAGTCAGTGCTTATTGAGGCCCGCAACTGTATTTCAGAAGGAGTTTCCCATTTTGGTATTGTTACCAGCGGCTACGGATATAAGAAAATCAATCCGGAGTTTCAGAAGGTGCTGGACATGATTGACAGACTTCATAAGGAGTTGCCTGAACTCAGTGTCTGTGCATCTCTTGGCGTTTTGGGCGAAGAACCAGCATCTGCCCTTGCAGCGCACGGAATAGCTCATTACAACATCAATATTCAGGTCGCACCGGACAGATACCATGATCTTATAGCTGATACTCATACTGTGGAAGAGAGGATTGAAACCATTAAGCTGTTAAGAAAAAACAATATCTCTGTTTGCTGTGGTGGGATTATGGGTGTGGGGGAAACGATGCTGGAACGTATTGATATGATTTATGCGCTCCAGGAGCTTGATGTTTCAGTTATTCCTCTCAATGTTCTGGTGCCGATCAACGGGACGCCACTTGAAGGAAATGCACCGGTTTCTGTTGCTGATATTGTTAAGACGTTTGCGATTTGTCGTCTCGCGCATCCCCATAAAGTCATTAAGTTTGCCGCTGGTCGTGAAACTATCATGAAAGATTTTCAGGGTCTTTTGATGCTGTCGGGGGCAAACGGTTACCTTACCGGTGGTTATCTGACTACTCGAGGACGGGATATTGCGGACGATCGCCGGTTTGCGGGTCAGATTGCCAGTTTTAACTGACGGAGACTGGTCATGCAGTTTTATGAACGGCTCAGCCATGAACTTGATGAACTCAAGAGTCTTGACCGGTACAGGTCACTTCCTGATATTACCGCCAGGAACGGAAAGGATATTGAGGTAGACGGAAAGGTTCTTTTGAACCTTTCTTCAAACGATTATCTCGGCCTTGGCGATGACAGGCAGATGCTGGATGAGTATGTTGATCAGCTCCGAATGACACCGCATGCCATGACCAGTTCATCATCCCGTCTTCTTACAGGCAATCACCCTTTCTACGATCAACTGGAAAAAGCTTTGACATCACTTTACGGACGTGAAGCTGCCATGGTTTTCAACAGCGGCTATCATGCGAATATCGGAATACTGCCCGCATTGAGCAACCGCCATGATCTTGTACTTAGTGACAAGCTGAATCATGCAAGTATTATTGACGGCATGAAGATTGCCGAAGCTCCTTATCAGCGTTATCGCCACAAGGATTATGATCATCTTGAAGAACTGCTTGTCGGGGCCGGGGAGATGTACCGCCAGATATTTATAGTTACCGAATCGGTATTCAGTATGGATGGAGATCTTGCAGACCTTGCCCGGCTTGTTCGCTTGAAAGAAAAATACGGAGCCTTGCTTATAGTTGACGAAGCGCATGCCGTCGGAGTTTATGGAGAGCGTGGTCTCGGGTTGTGTGAAGCAACAGGTACGGTTGATCAGATCGATATCATAACAGGAACCTTCGGTAAAGCTCTGGCTTCAACAGGCGCTTATGCCGTGATGAATTTCCTTTTACGAGAGTACCTGCTGAATACCATGCGCTCCTTTATATTCACAACAGCTCTTCCACCGGTAATTCTTGGCTGGAGCATGTTGACTCTTGAACGGCAGGCATCCATGAATCTTCAGAGAAAGTCTCTGCTTCAACTATCAGCAAAACTGCGAAGTGAACTGCTGGGACGCGGCTTTGAGGTTCCAGGTGAAAGCCATATTGTCCCGGTGATTACAGGCAGCAATAGTCTTGCAATAGACTTGGCATCCCGGTTGAAGGATGCAGGATTTTTATGTATGCCTGTTCGCCCTCCAACAGTTCCCGAAAAAGGAGCCCGTATTCGTATCTCTCTTCGTTCCACGCTGGAGTGGAAAGATATTATGAGAGTACCAGAAATCATTGGGGGATAACGACATCATGAAAACAGTCTGGCTTCGAAAAAAGGGAACGGAAGAGCTTCTTCTTTTTTTTAATGGTTGGGGTATGGACCAACGTATTGGCGACTATCTCCATAATGAATCGTCATCACAAAAGCATTCTCCGGATTTTCTGCTCTGTTATGATTATCGTTCGTTTACCTCTGAACAGGAGTTTAAGAATGAGATAAGCCATTATGGACGCATAACGATTGTTGCATGGTCATTCGGCGTCTGGGCTGCTCAGCAAACGGAACTCCCTCCAATTGAAAGAGCTATTGCTGTTAACGGAACCTTGTATCCGGTAAACTCCGAGTTAGGGATTTCTCCGGAGGTTTTTCAGGCAACTCTTTCAACCTATTCTGAGGAAAATCGTCATCGTTTCAACAGGAGAATGTGTGGAAGTCGAGAAGGATTTACACTTTTTTCCCGCATGTCGCCCGAACGTAAAACTTCAGATCAGCGTGAAGAACTGGAACTGTTGCAGAAACATTTGCATAACCGGAGAACAGCAAAGCCAGCACCCTGGACATACAATCATGCTGTCATCGGAGGAAAAGATCATGTGTTTCCTGCACAGCAACAATACAATGCATGGAAAGGTGTTCCTCAAACAGTTATAGCCGACATGCCTCATTTTCCTTTTTTACATTTCAGAAATCTGCAGGAGGTGATCGCATGCTTCAAAAAATAAAAATAGACAAGGAGCTCGTGCGAGAAAGGTTCTCTAAAACCCTCCAAAGCTACGGCGACAATGCTTTTGTTCAGAAAAGAATGGCCAGGACGCTTTTGGAAATGATCAGCTTTGAGGTACCTGGCGCATCATTTGAGCGCGTGTTAGAGGTAGGATCAGGTTCGGGGGCACTTATGGCTGAGCTACTGTCTCGCTATTCTGTCAGGGCCTATTATGCAAACGATCTTGTTGAAGAAAGCAGTCTCTGTCTTCGTCAAGTCCTGGACCGCTTTCCGGTTGATGATTTTCATTTTATATCAGGAGATATTGAGTGTTATGATTTTTTGCCTTCAGCGCTCGATCTTGTGGCTTCAAATGCAACGTTGCAATGGCTTGATGACCTTGATGATTTTTTCAGTAAGATGTACGATCATCTCAGGCCTGGAGGCATATTCGCTTTTAGTACCTTCAGTACCTCAAATATGCAGGAAATCTCGAGTATTGAGGATGTTGGATTAAGTTATCATTCTACCGGGGAACTCGAAATTCTTGCTGGTCGATATTTTGATATCCTTACCTGCAGGGAAGAGAAAGAACTGATAGAGTTCAGCACACCAGAGGCTGTACTCCATCATATTCGAAACACAGGAGTTAACGGTCTTCTTCGCCAGTCCTGGACTAAAAGCCGATATCAGCATTTTATTGCTGAGTACAGGCGATTATACTCATGCGAAAACGGTGTATCCCTTACCTATCATCCAGTGTACTGCTGTCTGAAAAAGAAGCTGATATGAAAGGTTCAGTAATAGCTATTTCCGGTATAGATACCGGAATCGGGAAAACCTTTGTGACGGGAATGCTCGGCAAGGCACTGCTTCTTCAGGGGAAAACAATTATTACCCAGAAAATAGTCCAGACAGGGTGTGAAGGTGTGCCCGAAGATGTTCTTGAACACCGCCGTCTCATGGGTATTGAATTGCAGGATGTCGACAGGAAGGGGTTTACTGCTCCATATGTTTTTCCCTATCCAGCGTCACCTCACCTGGCAGCAAGCATTGCAGGGGTAGAGATTGATATACTCCACATTCGCAGAGCAACTTTTGCCTTGCAGAAGCACTATGAGCTGATCCTTCTTGAAGGGGTTGGAGGTTTGCTGGTACCTCTAACCAAAGATCTTCTTTTTGCTGATTATATACGTGATGCCGGGTACGAGCTTATTCTGGTAACCAGTCCACGACTTGGCAGTATCAACCATACCCTGCTCTCTATTGATGCCTGTGTGAGACGGGGAATTGTTATCAGGGGGATTATTTACAACTGTTTTTTGAACTCTGAAAAAATGATAACCGACGATACTCGCGAGATTATTTTTCGCTACCTGAATAAAGTTGGTTCTGCGGCACCCGTGATAGATTTGACGGAGGGCATGCTCGAAGAGGGAGCTCTTCATCGTCTTCGTTTTTAAGAATATTTGCGTCTAACATATTATGTATGACTTCAAAAGCTATGCTCACGAGGCCCCATCACATAGATCTTGATTTTGACCATACTCATATATGGCACCCATACACTTCG
Source organism: Chlorobium sp. (assembly GCA_005843835.1). Lineage (GTDB taxonomy): Bacteria > Bacteroidota > Chlorobiia > Chlorobiales > Chlorobiaceae > Chlorobium. The sequence goes on along the minus strand of SZXZ01000108.1, from coordinate 7,498 downwards.
GTAACCAATCCTGTGCCCGTCTATCCTGTGTGTCGTGCCTACGGTGTTTTTATTGAACTGGAGGATGGTCGAGTACTGATAGACGGCATGTCTTCATGGTGGGCCACGATTCACGGTTACAATCACCCTGTACTTAACAAGGCGATTGTCTCTCAACTGCAGCAAATGAGCCATATAATGTTTGGCGGTCTTACTCATGAACCAGCAGTCACACTTGCGAAACAACTTGTTTCATTAACCCCGGAACCTCTTCAGAAAGTTTTTTTCAGTGATTCAGGATCAGTTGCTGTAGAAGTTGCCATTAAAATGGCCATTCAGTATTGGGCTGCTTTAGGAAAAACTGAAAAAAACCGGATGCTGACCGTACGGTCAGGCTATCACGGTGATACCTTTGCCGCCATGTCGGTCAGTGATCCTGTAACGGGTATGCACACATTGTTCAATGGCACAATACAGACGCAGCTATTTGCCGAAGCACCGTCGTGCAGGTTTCATGAGCCATGCATAGCTGAAGATCTTGCAGATATTCGTCTGCTTCTTGAGCGTCACCATATGGAGACAGCTGCCGTGATAATTGAACCGGTTGTTCAGGGTGCAGGTGGTATGCGGTTTTATTCTCCGCATTATCTTGTTCACCTCAGGGAGTTGTGCAAGTGCTATGATGTGCTCTTGATTTTTGATGAAATAGCCACAGGGTTTGGGAGGACAGGAAAAATGTTTGCGCTGGAGCATGCAGGTATTGTGCCTGATATCATGTGTGTCGGCAAAGCGTTGACGGGTGGTTATATGACTCTAGCGGCAACACTTGCTACAGATAATGTTGCGGATGCAATATGTTCCGGCAATCCAGGCCTTTTCATGCATGGGCCGACCTTTATGGCAAATCCTCTTGCATGCGCCGTTGCAACAGCAAGTATCAGTCTGCTTGAAAGTTTTGATTGGCAGTCATCAGTGCTCCGCCTTGAAAAAGGCCTCCAAAAAGGCCTGGAACCTTGCAAAGCTTTAGATAATGTCAAGGATGTCCGGGTGCTTGGCGCGATAGGGGTTGTAGAGCTGAAAAGTCCCGTAGATATGGTTGCAGTCCAGAAAAAATTAGTTGATAAAGGAGTCTGGGTTCGTCCCTTCGGTTGTCTTGTCTACCTTATGCCTCCGTTTATAATGCTTGACGAAGAACTCAGGCTATTGACTGCTGCAGTCTGCGATGTTGTCACCATGATGTTGTAGTTTTTGTTTCAAAGGAAATTTGAATGTACTATATCCAGTTAACTAAGATTTGTTTGTTCATCAGTCCATCATTACCATGATAGCAAAACCCTGGATCAGCCATTACGACAAAGGGGTTCCCCCTACACTGAAGCCTTATCCGAAAAGCACACTGATTGATTTTGTACGCAAGACCGTAGAGGAGTGTCCAAAGGACCCGGCTATGTTTTTTAAGGGTGCATCTCTATCATACATTGAGCTTGAACAACAAAGCAATGCGCTAGCCACAGCACTTCTCTCGCTAGGTATTGGCAAAGGTGACCGTGTCGCCCTTATTATGCCAAACTCACCGCAGATGCTTATCAGCGAATTTGGCATATGGAAAGCGGGAGCTATTGCAGTTCCAATGAATCCACTTTATACCATTAACGAGTTGGAGCACGCCCTTAACGAGTGCGGGGCGGAAACTGTTATTGTCTTGACTTCTTTTTATGAAAAAATAAAAGCAGTTCAACCGGATTCACGCCTGAAAAGGGTAATTGCCACAAATATCAAGGAGTATCTTTCCCCACTTAACAATATTCTATTTACGGTATTTAAAGAAAAAAAGGATGGACACAGGGTAACACTCCGTAAAGGGGATCATTGGTTACCCGACCTCCTTGCAGCTCATTCCGGTGGAAATTTTATACCAGTGCCCATTTTGCATGACGATCCTGCAATTTTTCTTTTTTCAGGCGGTACTACCGGTAACCCTAAATGTGTTGTTATTACTCATCAGGGACTGGTGATTACAGGAATGCAGATAGCAAGCTGGTTCAGCGTCATTCTTGAGAAGGGAAAAGATGTTATTCTTCTCAATATGCCACTCTTTCATGTTTATGCTCAGGTTGGCATTATGACTGCAGCTTTGATTGAGCGATACCCACTTGCTCTAGTGCCTAACCCTCGTGATCTTGACGATCTGCTTCATACTATTAAAACCCTTAAACCGGCTGTTCTGCCTGGTGTTCCGACCTTGTTCACCGCACTTATTAACCACCCAAAAGTGAAGCGTGACAGTTCAATTCTGAAATCACTAAAGCTTAGTGTATCCGGTGCGGCTCCCCTGATGCTTGAAACAAAAAAACGTTTTGAAGATCTTACCGGAGGCAGGATTATTGATGCTTACAGTCTTACCGAATCTGCTCTCGCATCTGTTTTTACACCAATATTAGGTACCTATAAGCATGGATCGGTTGGGATTCCTGTTCCGGATGTTGAAATAAGAATTGTTGAGCAGGAGAATGGGCTTGAAGTTCTTGATTCGCTTGAAGTTGGTGAAATAATTATGCGTGCTCCCCAGATTATGAAAGAATACTGGCAAAACCCGATGGAGACAGCTCTTGTCCTTCGTGAAGGCTGGCTTTTTACCGGCGATCTCGGCTATCTTGATGAAGACGGCTACCTTTTTATTGTTGATCGTAAAAAAGACGTCATCAAGCCCGGCGGTTTTCAGGTATGGCCACGTGATGTAGAAGAGGTTATAGCTTTTCATCCCTCAGTTCTTGAGGTTGGCGTTGCCGGCGTTCCTGATCCCTATCAGGGTGAAGCTGTAAAAGCATGGATCGTTCTTCGTCAAGGGCATCAGCTCACTGTTGAAGAACTTCGAGATCACTGTCGTCAGGACCTTGCAGCATACAAAATTCCTAAACATGTTGAATTTACTTCAGCACTTCCCAAATCTACTATTGGTAAGGTACTGCGCAGAAAACTTATTGAAGCGCATTGCCAATCAGAAGGATAAAACGCATTATCGGTACAGGCAGGGAACATACATGAAAAAGGTTAACGACCCAACACTGTTCAATGATCCTTGAAGAACTGCTGAGAATCCTTGAGCCGGAGGTTCAATCGTTTATTGATCTCCACTCCGCTGATGATCCTGTCGCATTTGCCATGAAGTTTTATGGCAATGAGGGCTTACCTGTGAGAGCGATAGCCGAACAGATTGCCTGCAGGCGAAAAGCCGCAAAAAAATTACCGCATATTTCGAGGAACAATCTTCTCTATACACCTCTGGCACTTGAACAGGCCTCTGGAGAGCGAACAGCAGCATATAAGTCCTCTGTGATGCGAGGCAAGAGAGTTATCGATTTAAGCGGCGGACTGGGTATTGACACCATGTTTCTTGCAAGGACTTTTCGTGAGGTGGTTTATTGTGAGCGTGATTCACTGTTGTGTAATCTTTTTGAGCATAATTTGAAACAAGGCGGCATATCAAATGTTCAGATAATAAACAGCGACAGTATTGGTGTTCTTGCATCGTATCCTGATGATTATTTCGACTGGATATATGTCGACCCTGCTCGCCGTGAACAAGGCAAAAGATCTATCGGGCTTGAAGCTGCAAGCCCGGATGTTGTCGCTTTTCATGATATTCTTCTATGCAAGTCTGAACGAGTTTGTATCAAGGCTTCTCCAGCACTTGAGCTCAGTGGCCTAAACAAGTTATTGCCCGCCCTTTACTCAGTTATCGTTGTCTCATTTGACCGTGAGTGCAAGGAAATATTATTGTTGCTTGATCGGAACTGTCTTCAGAGCAATGTTTCACTCAAGGCAGTATGCCTTTCTTCTGCGACAGATGCTGTAACAGAAGTCGTGGGTAATGGTGACGACGAAAAAAATATTGCTTCTTTTGTGAAAGCATATTTCTACGAGCCGGATCCGGCAATTATAAAGGCAAAGCTCACTGCCCGGCTTGCAGCAATTAACGGTCTTGAGTTCGTGAATAAAACAGTTGACTATCTGACATCAGAAAGGGAGCTCAATCTTTTTCCTGGAAGGATGTTCCGTAAGATCGATTGCACTCTGTATAAGCCCAAAACGTTCAGAACATTTCTCGAACGCCATAAAATTGAAGGGGCAAGCATACAGCGCCGTGACTTTCCGCTGTCGCCTGAAGAGCTGCGAAAAAAATACCGATTGCAGGAGAGCGACCAGGTATTTCTTTTTTTTACCAGAGATTTTATGGCGCGTCCTGTCGTAGTTTTCTGTCACAGGTTTATTCCTACAGTCGCTGAAGTTCTTTTTGAGCAAGACCGAAACGCAGACCCTGGATACTGACTCTGATTTCCTCTATCCCGAGCAGCCGCATAAACTGGTGCAGGATAAGCGTTCCCATCGTTATCACATCGGCACGTCCATCGGGTATGCCAAGGCTTATTATATCCTCTAGAGATGACATCTTAAGCTTTTCAAGAAATGCATGAACGTTGTTATAGCTTAAAGGAAAGTTATGAACTTTTATGGGATCGAAATGTTTCAATCCCATCGTGAATTGGGCAATAGTTGTCAGGGTACCTGCAACACCGTATACATTTTTTCTTGCTGAAAAAAATGGAAGAATGCTTGATGTGAAAATTTTGTTGATGTTTGCTTTGGCAGCCTCAAACTCTTGTAGAGAAGGTGGCAGTGTTGAAAAAAAACGTTCAGTCAATCTTACAGAACCTATATCGAGGCTCACACTTTCAGTTATAGCTTGTGTCGATCCCATGGATATTTCGGTACTTCCACCACCGATATCTATTACCGTGAAGGGGTTCGGAATATTGCCCATGCCGGCGATAGCACCGAAAAAAGTTAGTTCAGCCTCTTCCTGGCCAGAAATACACTGAATTATAATTCCAGTTTTATCAGCGACCATCTCAAGTACTTCCTGGCGATTTTCAGCATCTCTCAGGGCACTTGTTCCTGCAGCAATAATGGTTTCTGCGCCATGCTCTTTGCTGATCCGGAGATAATCAGCCATGCTGTTCATGAGCCTCTTTAATGCATCGCTGTCAATAACTTTTTCTGCATCTACATTTTTGCCGAGTCTTACGATTGTCTGTTTGTGGAAAACCGGCAGAATTGTCCCGCTTTCCGGTTCAAGGTCGGCGATCAGCAGGAGTGCAGTGTTCGTACCGATATCTATGCATGAAATGCGTTCCATAGTCTCTTCAATATCAGAAAAGTTAATGAGGATATGGTCGGATAAAGCTGGAGAGCCATTCATCCTCATAAATAGTATTAACAATCTCGTAGTTGAGTCGTTTCAAGAGCTTTTTCAGCCAGGGTTCATCGTATACCAGGATACCGGAGAGGAGAACCGGTGCCATAGGTGTATGTTTCCTGATAACAGGAAGGATTCGGTCGATCACGTTTTTATTGATGTTGGCAAGGATCAGATCGTAACCCTCTTTCAGATTTAAAACAAGGTCTTCTTCTGCATCAAGAAGCTTGATAGTGATATCCTCTGCATCGTTATCCTTAATGTTTTCGATAGCGTTTTCCACAGACCAGGAGTTATTGTCGAACGCGAGGATTGATCGATTGTTGCCAAGTTTTCGTGCTGCAATGGCAAGAACTCCGGTGCCGGTGCCTATGTCAATAATTTTTTTATCAATCAGGTCTAGCGCTTCCATTTGACGCAGCATCAGGCGTGTCGTAGCATGATAGCCAGTACCAAAAGACATTTTAGGATTTATTTCGATAACAATCTGGCCCGGTTTCGAGGTGATCTCCTTGTTTTTCTGGACAATCAGAAGGCGATCGGATATTTCAATAGGCTGGAGATTTGCTTCCCATTCGGCATTCCAGTTTCTGTCAGCCATTACAGTTGCCGTATAAGGGGGAATGGTTCCAAACCGTTCCATAAGCAGGGAGCCAATTGCCTCCATTCTCTCTTTGGTCCATTCTGTTTCTGGCAGGTAGGCCATAAGTTTGTCGTCCTCTTCCTGAAAAGATTCAATTCCCTCTCCTATCAACAGGGCTATATAGAGCTCATGAAGGGATGAATTAATTTCAAAGGAGAGTTCAATATAATGTTGTGTTCCGGGTTGGGACATAAAGACTCTTAGGCGTATTAAAGGAAAATTTATTGACCGTCAATATATGATTTTCCTCACGCAAAGAAGATCATCCAGCCACTGCCCGCGATGAGAACCATCATTCTGTTGTTAACAGTCGTGATGCGAAAGCATAGTGTGTAAAGTAATACTGTTCAAAAAGATTGCTGAACTTGACACCGTTTGTTGATGCATGGACAAAAGTGTTTTCGCCGGTAAAGATGCCTACATGGTCGATTCTGCTCCCATCCCTGCTGAAAAAAACAAGATCCCCTGGACGCAGCTGTGTTTTCAATACCATACTTCCAAGTAAGGCAAGTTCGCCTGAAGTCCGAGGAAGCAGCATTCGAAAGTTGTTTTTATAGAGAAACTGCACAAAACCTGAACAATCGAATCCGTCAGGGTTTGTGCCGCCCGGTCGGTATCTGGTGCCAAGATATTCTTCGATGCATGCATGGAGTTGTTCCATCGATCGACCGGAAACTCTTAAAGGAAGCCGTCTGGTGATTACAGGGCCACCCCCTTCGGGGATACAGGAGATATACGATTTTCTTTTTTTTAAACTATATTTGCTCTCCAGACTGTATCCTGAGCCTGTCCGGAAACTTTGACAACCGGAAAAGCTGAATAGAATCGATGCAATAATGCAGACAATTACTGCTGTTTTGCCAGAATTAATCCATTCTGGCAGTATTGCTGTTAACCCGGCTTTTTGTTTCACGAGAGGCAATGGTCATTTGTTCAGCATCCTGAGAGCTTAGTGTAAGCTATCAGGATTCATGAATATAGTGGAAATATTAAGAGTGTGAGATAACAGGTAACATTTTCGGCTTAAGACTATGGCGGTGATGAAATTCGGTGGAACTTCAGTAGGAACAGCCCAGGCTATGCAGCAGGCTATTTCGATAGTTGTTCGCCAACAGAAGATAGCGGTACCATTAGTGGTACTTAGTGCATGCAGCGGTATTACCAATAAACTTGTACACATAGCTGATGCTGCCGGGCGCAGTAATCTTGATGAGGCGATGGTGCTCGCAGGCGAAGTGCGAAACCATCATATCGCGTTGGTTGACGGACTGGTTAAAAGTGAGACATTAAGAAATGATCTTGCCGGTAAGATTGATGTTCTCGCCAGTCGTCTTGAAATGCTTATTAAAGGTGTTGATATTGTTGGCGAGTTGACTGAGCGCTCCAGGGACATGTTTTGTTCCTTTGGAGAATTGCTGTCTACCCTGGTGTTTGCTGCAGCAATTAAGGATCAGGGGCATAATGTTGAATGGATTGATGTTCGAACGGTAATGATTACCGATGATAATTTCGGGTATGCTCGTCCAATAAACGGTACCTGCGAGGAAAATGTCCATAAAATTATCTCTCCTTTGCTCAAAGCTGGAACCATTGTCGTTACTCAGGGCTACATTGGTGCA